>CALWMW010000178.1 GCA_944382085.1 uncultured Lachnospiraceae bacterium
TTTAGATAAAACAAGATTTTACACACAACCGCAACTTTATATTATAAAGGATAGAACTGCAAAGTCAATAGTCTGGAGGAGAATTAAGAAAGCTTTCGGGAAACTTTTTCCCTTGCAAAGCGGGAGGACACGACAGAATCTATATTCACGGAGACAAAGAAATGGAGCATATGAGGGAAGCGCAGAAGACGAATGCCGTGGCGATGAATGAAGTGATCTGCAACAAGATAACGAAGCTCTGTGAAAAAATACGGAATACCGACAGGAGAATACTTAATCGAAATATGTGAGACAACAAGATCGACTTTTTCTTGACAAGAGGCCTTGTAAGATTGTATGGTAACATACAATAGGATCCAATAGGATTTCGCAACTCCAGTGTCACAAATTGAGGCGGGCATCTTTTGACGGACGATCTTTTGCAGAGCCTGGAAAGGAGTATGCATCATCCGAATTTAGACAGAAGGAGCATGTAAGCGTATGAAGGAGATTCAGAGAGTTTCAATTACTGATACTGTAGTGAATGAGCTGAAGGAAATGATAGAATCCGGCCAGTTTGCCCCAGGGCAGAAGCTTCCCACAGAAAGCGAGATGTGCCAGGATTTGAAGGTAAGCAGGACCTGTGTGCGGGAGGCGGTGCGCGTGCTCCAGGCTCTGGGACTGGTGGAGATCCTTCCGGGAAAGGGCTCTTTTGTCTCCAAAACGCCGATTGACGCGCGGGAGCGGTGGTATGAGGCTTCCGGGCTGGATTCCAGCGATTTTATCGAGGTCCGGATGGCCATTGAGACGCTTTCTACCAAGCTGGCGATCCGGAAAGCCACCAAGAGTCAGATCGAGAAGCTGAAGAAGATTCACGAATCCTTTCTTGCGGCCAGTGAGAGCCACAACCTGTCAGACCTGATTAAGTACGACGAAAGGTTTCACACGGAGATCGTAAACATCACCGGGAACAAGCTGCTGATGAACCTCAACCGGCAGCTGACCGTGGCCAACCGCAGATTCCGCTGCGAATCCTTTACGAACGACGAGATCTATAAGAAGGCAGTCGTTCCCCATACCAGGATTCTGGAATGCTTCATCAAGAAGGATGCCGAGCAGGGCAGGAAAGAGATGGAGAAGCACCTGGAGATCACCAGGGAGACCATGATTTACCTGGTGGAAGCAAAAGAAGAGAAACCGGAAGAATAGCGTTGTTTTCAGAGAAGCAGACCTGAGAGAAAACTCTCGGATCTGCTTCTTTTTTTGTTGACAGGCGGCATATTATAATATATAATGACATCATACAATATTACAAGAAAGGAGAGCATTATGGAGAACGTGATGGACAAAATCTATGGGATGATTCCACCCATTGTCACCCCTTTTACAGAGACCGGCGAGATTAACGAAGCTCTGATAGAGAAAGAAATGGATGTCTGCCTGGAAGCAGGAGTACACGGAATCAGCGTGGGAGGCAGTACCGGTGAAGGGCCGACGCTGAAGGACGAAGAACTGACCCGTCTGATCGGACTTGCCAAAAAGCATTTAAAGCCGGGACAGCCGGTGGTATGCGGCGTGATGAGAATGTGTACCCAGGATGCGGTGCGGACGGGACTCGCGGCAAAGGAAGCGGGCGCGGACGCCATTATGGTGACGCCTACCGCTTACAATGCGCTGGTTCCCAACGCGGAGGGGATGTTTGATTTTTATAAGACGATCTCGGAAAAGGTTCAGATGCCGATTATCATCTATAACGTGATTCCTCAGAATGAGATTAAGCCCCCGCTGTTTAAACGTCTCCTGGAGGAAACGGAATACGTAAGAGGCATTAAGCAGAGCGTGGGCAGCGTGCCGGCTCTTTACGCCATGAAAATGGGATGTCCAGGCAACGCCAAAGTGTTCGCGGCTACGGACGATATGCTGGCTACCTGCTGTGAGCTGGGAGCTGCCGGAGCGATTTCCGCATCCATCGCTCTTTTCCCGAAAGAGAGCGTAGAGATCTGGGACTGCGTACAGCGCGGCGACCGGAAACGGGCCGCCGAGCTTCAGGCGATTATGTATCATCCCTGGCAGGCTCTGGCCGGGAATCAGTTCCCGATCCGTCTGAAATACGCCTTAAAGCTTCTGGGAAGAGACGCGGGATACTGCAGGAGTCCCATCGTTTATCTGCCGGAACAGGAAAAGAGAACCATAGAGGAAGCAATCCAAGCTTACTTAAAACAAAAATAAAGGGAGGGTTTTAAACATGACATTTCAGGAGAAGTACGGAAAAATTTTACTGCCGCTGATTACTCCGTATGACGAGCAGGAGGAAGTGGATTACGGCCAGTATGAGAAGCTGATCGAGTATCTGATTGAGAAGGATCTCTGCGATTCTCTCATCGTAACGGGAACCACAGGAGAAGCCAGTCTTCTGACCTTTGATGAGAGAGTGAAGCTGATGGAGACGGCTGTGAAGGCGGCCAAAGGAAGAAAACCAGTAATTGCCGGTACAGGCTGCGCTTCCACAAAGGAAACGATTGCCCTGACCAAGAAAGCGGAGGAGCTGGGAATTGAGCTGGCTCTGGTGGTAGTTCCTTTCTATAACAAACCGACCCAGGAAGGGATCTACAATCACTATAAGAAGCTGGCCGAGAGTACCAAGATCGATATTCTCCTTTATAATATCCCGATTTTCGTAGGCGTAAACCTGGAGCCGGAGACCGTGGCGCGTCTGGCTTCCATCGACAATATCGTCGGAATCAAGGATGAGGCGGGCATCAATCCCACTCAGGTTACGGATTTCTTCCTGGCTACCGAGAAGGTGGATCCGAACTTTGTTATCTTCAATGGAGATGATGTGATGCTGCTTCCCACGATCGTACAGGGCGCGATGGGAATTGTCAGCGGCGGCGCGCACATTTTCGGCCACGAAATCCGCGCGATCTTCGACGCCTTCGCAAAGGGTGAGAATGAGAAGGCGAAGGAGCTGTTCGTTCCGATTTACCGGTTCTGCAAGTCCTGCGGCCAGAATGGAAGGCTGCTTCCCAACTCTATTTTAAGGCCGGCGATTGAACTGGTAACCGGAATCAAGCTTGGGCCGGCGAGAAGTCCTCTGGCTCCGGCTACGGACGCTGAGATGGAGGTCGTAAAGGGCATCCTCAAGGAAATCGGAAAACTTTGATGTAAGAAGCCTCCTGGCATCTAACATACTTTCACTTTTAGAAAACGCCGTACCGGGCAGAACGCCTGGTACGGCGCTTTTCTGCAGTTAAAAAATATTTAAATTGATTCTCCCCGGATTCTATACTATAATGAGGACTGATTTACGCACGGGGGCTTAGAAAATGCCCTGAATTTACAGGACAGGAGATAAGTTATGGTTTTCAGCAGTTTACTTTTTTTGTTCCGGTTTCTGCCGCTGGTGCTGATCTGCTATTTCATCGCGCCAAGAGGATTGAGGAATCTGATCCTTTTTCTTTTCAGCCTGGTGTTCTACGCATGGGGAGAACCGGTTTATGTAGTGCTTATGATGGTTTCCATCCTGATTTCCTATCTGGGAGGGATTTTTGTTGACCGGTTCAAGCAGACGGGTCAGACCGGGCGGGCCAAGGCCGCGCTGGCGGTCTCCTGCGTGCTCAGCCTTTCGCTCCTTGGATTTTTCAAATACGCGGATTTTACCATTGAGACTGTGAACAGCCTGACCGGCGCGGGGCTCTCTCTTCTTCACGTGGCGCTCCCCATCGGGATCTCTTTTTATACCTTTCAGACTATGTCCTATACCATCGACGTATACCGGGGCGAGGCCAGCGTACAGAAAAATATCGTTTCCTTCGGGGCTTATGTGACCATGTTTCCGCAGCTGATCGCAGGACCGATCGTACAGTATAAAACCATTGACAAGCAGCTGCGGACGAGAAAAGAGACGGCGGAAGAGTTCGCGCTGGGAATCAACCGCTTTATGGTGGGACTGGGGAAGAAGGTCCTCCTGGCCAACAATGCCGGAACGTTATGGGAATCCATCCAGACGATGAACTTTTCCCAGGTTCCCGTCCTGACTGCCTGGATCGGCCTTGCGGCGTATTCCTTTCAGCTCTACTTCGATTTTTCGGCTTATTCCGATATGGCCATCGGGCTGGGGCATATGTTCGGATTCCGGTTCCTGGAGAACTTTAATTATCCGTACATATCCAAGAGCATCACAGAGTTCTGGAGACGGTGGCACATCTCCCTGAGCACCTGGTTCCGGGATTACGTGTATATTCCCCTGGGGGGCAACCGGGTAAAGCCGCTCAAACATGTGAGAAATATTTTCGTGGTCTGGCTTCTGACCGGCATCTGGCACGGCGCCAACTGGAATTTTGTCCTGTGGGGCGTATACTACGGCGTGCTTCTTCTGGTAGAGAAGTTTTTTCTGGGAAAATATCTGGAGAAGCTTCCTTCCTTTTTCCGGCATCTCTACTGTATTTTCTTTGTGATGATCGGATGGAACATTTTCGTGTTCGTGGACATGGGAGACGTGGTTTCTTACCTGAAAGCGCTGTTCGGCCTGTACGGCCAGGGACTTTTCAACCGGGAGACGGTGTACCTTCTTTACAACAACGTGGTTCTCCTGCTCTTCCTGGCCTTTGGAAGCACCATGCTTCCGAAGAAGGCGGGAGACTGGATCTGCGGGAAGCTTTCCAGACGGGACGGACTCTCCGTCCTGGTAAGAGGCGTCTTTTACGTGGGCGTGTTTGTGCTTTCCGTGGCCTGGCTGGTGGACGCTTCCTTTAATCCGTTCCTGTACTTCCGGTTCTGATGAGGTGATAGAAGATGAATAAACGACAATCTTGGAATGTGATTCTGCTGTTTGGAATTCTGATTTTCGGATTTTCAGCGGCTACGGTGCTGGCTCCCAAAAAGGAGTTTTCGGAGTCGGAAAACCGGGCGCTGGCGCAGTTCCCGGAGCTTTCTCTGGAAACCGTGTTCAGCGGGGAGTTTGAAAGCGATTATGAAACGTACCTGTCGGATCAGTTTCCGGGACGGGACGGCTGGATCGGCTTAAAGACAGACGCGGAACGGGCTATGCTCCGCCAGGACAGCAAGGATATTTATTTCGCGGAAGACGGCTATCTGATTGAAAAGCATACCGGCAGCTTTGAGACCGATCTGGCGGAAGAAAACATCCGGTCCCTGGCCGCCTTCTTTGAAACATACAAGGAAGCGTACGAGGGACATCTGACCGCCATGGTGGTTCCCAATGCCGTGGATATTTTAAGGGACAAGCTGCCGCCCTACGCGGCTCCCTACGACCAGGAGCTTTATCTGAACCAGATCCGGGAAGCGCTTCCGGATGGAGTCTGGTTTGACACGTCCTCGATCCTCAGGGAACACAAGGACGAAGAGCTGTACTACCGGACGGATCACCACTGGCAGACCAAGGCCGCCTTCTATATCTGGCAGGCATGGGCGCAGGAGCAGGGATTTTCCAGACCGGAGGAAGAGGATTATACGATTGAGACGGTGACGGAAGCGTTTGAAGGAACGATTCAGTCCAAGCTGGGAATTGACGTGCAGCCGGACTCTATTCAGATCTATGAGCAGAAGGACGATCCCTTTTACACGGTAGACCGGGGAACCGGAGAGGAAAGCTACAGCGTGTATGAGCGGGAGGCTCTGAACACGAAGAGCAAGTACGATCTGTATTTCGGAGGAAATTACGCGCTGGTAAAGATCGCAACCAAAGCGGATACCGGCAGAAGAATCCTTCTCATCAAGGATTCCTACGCCCACTGCTTCGCGCCGTTTCTGATTTCAGAATTTGATCAGATTGACCTGGTGGACATCCGGTATTACAATCAGAATCTCAGCGACCTCATTGCGTCAGGGGACTATACCGATCTTCTGTTTCTGTATAACGCGTCGGGATTCGCGGAAGACGTGAGTATGACAAGGCTGCTCCTTTAGAGCGGAAAGGCAGGGTTTTATGAATTTAATCGCGGCGGTAGATGAAAACTGGGGAATCGGCTACCGGAACCGGCTCTTGGTACAGATCCCCTCCGACCAGAAGTTTTTCCAGGAGGAGACGATGGGGAAGATCCTGGTGATGGGGAGAAAGACGCTGGAGAGCCTTCCGGGAGGAAAGCCTCTGCCGGGGAGAACCACCTTTGTTCTCTCCAAAAACCAAAACTTAAAGGTGAAGGGCGCCTGGGTGTTCCACAACGTGGAAGCCCTTCTGGAGGAGTTAAAAAAATACCCCTCCCAGGACATTTATGTAACGGGAGGGGAAAGCGTGTACCGCCAGATGCTGCCTTACTGCGAGGTGGCCCACATCACAAAGATTTACCGGAAGTACCAGGCGGACACGTATTTTCCGAACCTGGACGCCAGGGAAGAATGGGTTCTCACCGCGGACAGCGAAGAGCGGACGTATTTTGATCTTGAATACCGGTTTCTCAGGTATGAGAAGCGGAGGCTTTCTGAAACAGAAGGAAGCCGATAACGAAGAGAACCGAGATCGCGGCCACGCCGGCGTTCGTCTTTCCCGTGGCCTGGGCGATCACGCCAACCAGGGTGGTTCCCATAAAGGAGGCGCCTTTTCCGCAGATATCGTAGATGCCAAAGTATTCTCCTGATTTTTCCGGAGGAATGATTTTGGCAAAGTAGGAGCGGGACAGGGCCTGGATGGCTCCCTGGAACATTCCGACCAGCACGGCCAGGAACCAGAATTCCCACTGACGGTCCAGCTGAATGGCGAAGAGCGCGATGGCGGTATAGGCCAGGATGCAGATCTTCAGGAGACGGTCCGTGGGATACTTTTTCGAGAGGCTTCCGAAGAACAGCGCGCAGGGGAACGCTACGATCTGCGTGACCAGAAGCGCCAGAAGAAGGCCCTGCGTATCCAGGCCGAGGGAACTTCCATAGGCGGTCGCCATTTCAATAATGGTGTAGACCCCGTCAATAAAGAAGAAAAAGGACAGAAGATAGAGAAAAATATGCTTCTGTTTTTTTATGTCCTTTAACGTGCTTCCCAGGCGGGAAAAGCTGTCCCGGAAGGGGCGCCTGGGGAGCTGGGCGAAATTCTCCTGGGTATAATGCCTAAGAAGGGGAACCGACATCAGAAGCCACCAGATTCCGTTCAGAAAGAAGGCTCCCGTCATCGCGGCCTTCATGGAGAGTCCCAAAGGCTCGTACAGCAGCACCAGAACCAGGGAGACCAGGAAAGGAAGGCAGCTTCCGATATAGCCCCAGGCATAACCCTGGGAGGAAACCTTGTCCATCCGGGCGGGGACGGTGACGTCCACCAGCATGGAATCATAGAAGATCAGACTCGCGCTGTACCCTACCTTGGCTACGACAAAGACACAGAGAAAAAGCAGCCAGGAGGAGGGAAGGGACAAAGCGGCGCAGCCGGCCGCGCCCAGAGCCATACAGGCCGCGAAAAGGGGTTTTTTAAAGTTTTTTGTGTCGGCCAGGGTTCCCAGCACCGGACCCAAAAGGGCCACCAGGATGGTGGAGACAGAAGCGGCGTAGCCCCAGAAGGCAAGATAGTCTACCTCGGAGATGCCGGCGCTCTCTGCCATAGCGTTAAAATAAATGGGAATAATCGTGGAAACCAGCAGGATGAAGGCGGAATTTCCCACATCGTACAGGATCCAGTATTTTTCCAGTTTTGTCAGGTTTTTTGTTTCCATAGGCACCTCTTTTTATTCAAAATTCCGGTCGAACCGCGGATCGAGAGGGGATCCTGTTTTCAGGGAGCGGTCATAGCTCTCCAGCAGGGAAACAGCCAGAGGAAGGGCGGCCCGGAAGCGGATCAGAAGCTCCCGGCTGCTTTCCCTGCAGCCCGGATTGTCCGGCCGCTGGTGGATAAGCCCTTTCATGGATTCGTATTTTCCCAGCCGTTTCATTGCGGCGTTTAAAAGATGCTGCTTCCAGACATGGGGCGTGTAGAAAAGGCGCTTCACCAGGCGAAGATCCCTAAGAGAGCTTCGCACCGTCCGGGCGTCCGTCTCATAAAAAGGAAGCATGGCCAAAACCGCCTCTTCTCCTGTGGGAATCAGGCGGTACAGAGGATACGCGTAAGGATCCCGGCCCGAAAGGCGCAGAAGCGTCTTGTCAAATTCTTCTTCGATCTCCATGTGGGAGATGCCGGATTTCTTTCGGAACGCTTCCACGTAGGAGTGGCATTCGCTGTCCAGAATAAAATGGCAGAGGAAGCCCAGAAGATACGCGTATTCCCGGCTGTGCCGTCCTTTTTCCAAAAGGACGCCTCCTGCCCGTTCCAGAAAAGGAAGGGCGGAGGCTTCGTGAAGGCTGGTTCCATACTGATTCACTTCATTGTGGGACCAGGGATGATAGAAGAAAAAGGGATCCGGGCCCTGCAGGCCGATGCGAAACTGGGTTTTGTAGCTCTGCACCACCGCTTTCAGGTCTCCTTTCAGCTGTCCGGAAACCCCGCGGCCAAAAAGTTCATGGGCGAAAATCGCAGGCATATCGTTTCTCCTAGTTCTTCTTTTTCTTTGTGCTTCTGTACTTTTCTTCACAGTAGCGGCAGCGGTAGATTTCTTTTTCCTTATCCGCCAGGAAGAAGACCTGATCCAGTCCCTGCTCAATCGAAGTAATGCATCTGGGATTCTTGCAGCTGATAATGTTCACCAGCTCTGTGGGCAGGGTGAGCTTTTCCTTGGAGACGATTTCACCGTTCTGGATGATATTCACCGTGATCCGGTGATCAATAAAGCCAAGGACATTTAAGTCCACCTGATCCAGGGGACACTCGATTTTGATAATATCTTTTTTGCCCATTTTATTGCTGTGGGCGTTTTTTATAATGGCGACGCAGCAGTCCATTTTGTCCAGCTTGAGGTACTTGTAGATGGACATGCTTTTTCCCGCTTCAATGTGATCCAAAACCACGCCTTCGTTGAGACGACCTACATTTAACATACTTCCACCTCCAGTAAAGTAAGCATCAGGGCCATTCGCACGTATACGCCCTACTGCGCCTGCTTAAAGTAAACGGCTCTGGGATCCTCGTCCACCTCCACGGAAATTTCGTTCACTCTTGGAAGCGGATGGAGCACCAGCATATCCGGCCCGGCCAGTTTCATTTTCGCTTTGTCCAGAATATAGAAATCTTTCATGCGCACATAGTCTTCCTCATTGAAGAACCGCTCTCTCTGCACACGGGTCATATAGAGAAGATCCAGCTCCGGAAGGGCGTCCTCCAGACGTACGACCTCCTTGAAGCTGCAGTGATTGGCCCGCAGCACATCGTCCCGGATATAATCGGGAATCCGCAGCTCTTCCGGGGAAATCAGAACAAAGGAAACGCCCGGATACCGCACCAGGGCATGAATCAGGGAATGGACGGTACGGCCGAATTTCAGATCGCCGCACAGGCCGATGGTGAGATTGCCGAGACGTCCCTTCAGGGAACGGATCGTCAGAAGGTCGGTCAGCGTCTGGGTGGGATGCTGATGTCCTCCGTCCCCGGCGTTGATTACCGGAATAGAGGAATGCAGGGAAGCCACCAGAGGGGCGCCTTCCTTAGGATGGTGCATGGCGCAGATATCCGCATAGCAGGAAATCACCCGGATCGTGTCGGCTACGCTCTCTCCCTTGGCGGCGGAGCTGGAGTCGGCCGAAGAAAAACCAAGTACGCTTCCACCCAGGTTCAGCATAGCAGCTTCGAAACTGAGTCGAGTTCGTGTACTTGGTTCATAGAAAAGAGTGGCGAGTTTTTTTCCTGCGCAGGCGTGAGCGTATTTTTTCGGATTGGCTTCAATATCATTGGCAAGATCCAGAAGCTTGTCCAGTTCCTCCACAGAAAAATCCAGGGGACTCATCAAATGTCTCATAGTATCCTCCTTCTTATTTGTACTGGTCACAATATTCTTACCTAACATACACTATTTGGAGGAGAAATTCAAGGGGGATTTCAGCCGCTTTTTCCCCAGAAGCTTGACAGCGTTTTCCCGCCTTGGTAGAATACCATCCGTATGATAAAAGCGAAGAGATAGAGAAAAAAGGATTCACCAAGATCAGGAGGAAGATTTGTGGGGACATTAAAAGAAGAGATTGAAAAAAGACGTACTTTTGCCATCATTTCCCATCCCGACGCGGGAAAGACTACGCTGACGGAGAAGTTTCTTCTCTACGGAGGCGCCATTAACCTGGCGGGCTCTGTGAAGGGAAAGGCTACCGCCCGCCACGCTGTGTCGGACTGGATGGAGATTGAGAAAGAAAGAGGAATTTCCGTGACCTCCTCGGTGCTGCAGTTCAACTACGGAGGCTACTGCATTAATATTCTGGATACGCCGGGGCATCAGGACTTTTCCGAGGACACGTACCGTACCCTGATGGCGGCGGATTCCGCCGTCATGGTGATCGACGCTTCCAAGGGCGTGGAAGCGCAGACCAGAAAGCTGTTTAAAGTCTGCGTGATGCGCCACATCCCCATTTTTACCTTTATTAATAAACTGGACCGGGATGCCAACGATACCTTTGATCTTCTCGACGAGATCGAACAGGAGCTGGGCATCGCCACCTGCCTGGTGCACTGGCCCATCGGTTCCGGAAAAAATTTCCGGGGCGTGTACGACCGTTTTGAAAAAAAGGTCATCACCTATACCGATACCCAGAAGGGAACGAAAGAGGGCGTCGCCACAGAGCTTTCCCTGGACGACGAAGAACTGGACGCCTTCATCGGAGCGGCGGCCAAGGAGCAGCTGCTGGAAGAGATTGAGCTTCTGGACGGAGCCTCCGCGGAGTTCGATCAGGAGCTGGTGGACAAAGGGGAGCTTTCTCCGGTGTTTTTCGGTTCGGCCCTGACCAACTTCGGCGTGGAATTTTTCCTGCAGCATTTCCTGAACATGACCGCGCCGCCCCTTCCCAGAAAGGCGGACTGCGGAGTGATCGACCCGGTGAAGGAGGACTTTTCCGCGTTTGTCTTTAAAATCCAGGCGAATATGAATAAAGCCCACAGGGACCGGATCGCCTTTATGAGAATCTGTTCCGGCAAATTTGAGGCCGGCATGGAGATTTACCACGTGCAGGGAGACCGGAAGCAGAGACTGTCTCAGCCTCAGCAGATGATGGCGCAGGAGCGCCACATCGTGTCGGAGGCGTACGCGGGAGACATTATCGGCGTGTTTGACCCCGGCATCTATTCCATCGGGGATACCATCTGCATGCCGGGGAAAAAATTCGCTTACGAAGGGATTCCCACCTTCGCGCCGGAGCATTTCGCCAGAGTGCGCCAGGTGGATACCATGAAGCGGAAGCAGTTTGTAAAAGGCATCAACCAGATTGCTCTGGAGGGCGCGATCCAGATCTTCCAGGAATTCAATACGGGAATGGAAGAGATCATCGTAGGCGTGGTGGGCGTCCTGCAGTTTGACGTGCTCAAGTACCGGCTGGAGAACGAATACAACGTAGAGATCCGGCTGGAGCCTCTTCCCTACGAGCACATTCGCTGGATCGAGAATGAGGAGATCGACATGAACCGTATCACCGGCACTTCAGATATGAAGAAGATCAAGGACCTGAAAGGCCGGCCGCTCCTTCTGTTTATCAACAGCTGGTCCGTTGGGATGGTGCTGGAGCGGAACGAGGGATTGATCCTGTCGGAATTCGGCCGCTAACTCCTTGCAAAACAGGGATTTTTTGTTATAATGTTGTTAGATTATTTCGCAGGAGGTTATTTATGGAAAACACAGAGATCCGTACACATAAAATCGAAAACGAAGAAACGTTCGGGGAGGTGCGCATCGCCGATGAAGTGGTGGCGATTATCGCCGGTCTGGCGGCCTCCGAGGTAGAAGGCGTCGCCTCCATGGCGGGGAACGTCACCAGAGATCTCATCGGCAAGCTGGGGATGAAGAGCCTCTCCAAGGGCGTGAAGATTACCATGGACGAGAAGACGGTCCATGTGGCTCTGGCGATCAACATCCGCTACGGGTACAACGTCCCCACCACCTGCCAGCAGATCCAGGAGAAGGTGAAGACTGCCATTGAGACCATGACCGGACTGGAAGTGGCAGAGGTGAACGTAAAGATTGTAAATGTTACGATGGAAAAGGATGTTTGAGAGGCATGAGAAGAAGCGAGATCAGAGAGAATCTGTTTAAGATGGTATTCTGCGTGGAGTTTCATCCGGGAGAGGATGTGGACGAACAGCGGGACGTCTATCTGGAGCAGATTCCGGAACTGACCGGGGAAGAATACACGTATATGCTGGAGAAGTTCAACCAGATCCGGGAGCGGATTCCCAGCCTGGATGAAAAAATCAACGAAGCTTCCAAAGGCTGGAAAACCGAGCGCATGGGAAAGGCGGAGCTGGCCATTCTCAGGCTTGCCCTCTACGAAATGCTTTTCGAGGAGGCGGTGCCGGTGAAGGTGGCCATCAACGAAGCGGTAGAACTGGCCAAGCGTTTCGGAGGAGACGATTCTCCCGGATTTGTAAACGGAGTTCTTTCCCATTTCGCGTAAGCGTATGGAGAAGCGTATGCAGAAGGTTTATTCTGTGGGTCAGGTAAATGCCTACATCAAAAACATGTTTGTGCAGGATTTTGTGCTGAACCGGATCCAGGTCCGGGGGGAAGTATCGAATTGTAAATACCACACCTCCGGGCATCTTTATTTTTCTCTGAAAGATTCCGCGGGCGCTTTAGCCTGTGTTATGTTTGCCAGTGCCAGAAAGGGACTGGCATTTCGGCTGTCTGACGGACAGCAGGTCGTGGTGTCCGGCAGCGTCAGCGTCTACGAGCGGGACGGGCGTTATCAGCTTTATGCCAGCCGCATCCAGCAGGACGGAGCGGGCGTTCTCTACGAACGGTATCTCCAGCTGAAGCAGGAACTGGAAGAGATGGGCATGTTCGCCCAGGAGTACAAAAAACCCCTTCCCGCCTATGTGACCAGGCTGGGAGTCGTAACGGCGCCTACCGGCGCCGCGGTTCGGGATATCATCCAGATTGCCAAAAGGAGGAATCCGGGCCTTCAGATTATTCTGTATCCGGCAAAGGTCCAGGGAGAGGGGGCGGCCGGAAGCGTGGCGGAAGGAATCGCCGCTCTGGACCGTCTCGGCGTAGACGTGATTATCGCGGGAAGGGGCGGAGGTTCCATCGAAGACCTCTGGGCGTTCAATGAGGAGACGGTAGCCAGGGCGATTTTTGCCTGCGGGACGCCGGTGATTTCCGCGGTGGGGCATGAGACGGATACCACCATTGCGGATTTTGTGGCGGATCTGCGCGCGCCGACGCCTTCCGCGGCGGCGGAGCTGGCGGTAAAGGATATGGAGGAGACGCTTTCTCATCTTACGCAGTACCGGGGCAGGATGGAGAGAAGCTTCGCGCATAAGCTGGAAGAGGCGCGGCAAAGGACAAACCAGCTTTCCCTGCGCCTTACCTACGCAAGCCCCAAACAGAAGCTGTGGGAGATGCAGCAGAGACTGGAAGACGACCGGGAACGCCTTTCCAGGGGGATGCGGGAAAGCCTGAGAAGGGAGAAACACCGGCTGGAGGTGTACCTTGAAAAAATGAGGGGGCTTTCCCCGCTGGAGAAGCTGTCCCTGGGATACAGCGTGACCAGCGTCCCGGACCGGGGGAGGCTTTGGTCCGTAAAACAGGCCAGGACGGGAGATCTTCTGAAGATCTATCTGTCCGACGGCTACATCGAAGGAAGGGCGGAGCGGATCTATCCGGTATCCCTGGAAGAGATCTCCGCCGGGAAAGGAGAGCCGGATGGAAGAAGAAAAGAGCCGGACGGAACAGAATCCGGAAGATGAGAAGGAGAAAACGCTGGAGGATACCTTCCGAACGCTGGAGGAGATTCTTTCCGAGCTGGAGGATAAGGAGCTTCCGCTGGAAGATTCCTTCCTCCGGTACCAGGAGGGGATGCAGCTTCTGAAACGCTGCCGGGATAAAATAGACTTGGTAGAAAAGAAAGTGCTTGTGCTGAGCGAGGAGGGGAAGCTTGAAGAATTTTAAAGAACAGATGGAAGCCAGGGTCAGAGAAATCCAGGAAAGAATACAGGAGTATCTGCCCAGGGAGGAAGGCTTTCAGAAGACGCTTCTGGAAGCGGTAAATTACAGTATGCTGGCCGGAGGGAAAAAGCTCCGCCCGCTTCTTATGAAAGAGACGTACGAGATGTTCGGAGGACAGGAGCAGGCAGTATGGCCTTTTATGGCTGCGTTGGAGATGATCCATACCCACTCTCTCATTCACGACGATCTGCCGGCTATGGACAACGACGAATACCGAAGAGGGAAAAAGACGACCCACGCGGTGTACGGGGAAGCCATGGCGATCCTGGCCGGAGACGCCCTTTTAAATCTGGCTTATGAGACGGCGGCTCAGGCCTTCGCTCTCTGCGCGCATCCGGACCGGGCGGCCCGCGCCCTGGCCATCCTGGCGGAAAAGACGGGCGTGCGGGGGATGATCGGCGGCCAGTCTGTGGATGTGGAGAACGAGGGCAAGCCCCTTTCCCTTCCGCAGATTACGTTTATCTATGAACTGAAGACCGGAGCGCTGATCCAGGCGGCCATGATGATCGGCGCGGCGCTGGCGGGCGCTTCGGAGGAAGAGACGGAAAAGCTCTCCGGAATCGCCCTGAATGTGGGAATGGCGTTTCAGATCCAGGATGATATCCTGGATATTACCGGCAGCCGGGAAGTTCTGGGAAAGCCGGTTAAAAGCGATGAGAAGAACCATAAATATACGTACGCTTCGGTGAAGGGACTGGAGGAATCGGCGAAGGACGTGGAGCGGTATTCCAAGGAGGCGGTGCGCCTTCTGGAAGAGCTTCCCTGCAGGAACGAGTTTCTCCAGGAACTCATTTTGACTCTGATCCACCGGAACGCATAAAGAGGGGTGGCAGGATGCTGTTAGAGAAAATCAATGAAGTAAACGATATTTTCAAGATTGATAAAGAGCAGCTCCCGGAACTGGCCCAGGAGATCCGCCAGTTCCTGATCGAAAAAATCAGTGAAAACGGCGGCCATCTGGCCTCCAATCTTGGGGTGGTGGAGCTTACCATGGCGCTCCATCTGGCCTTTCATCTTCCGGAGGACAAGCTGATCTGGG
>CALWMW010000179.1 GCA_944382085.1 uncultured Lachnospiraceae bacterium
GCTGGGGACGGATTCTGCGCATCAGAAGATTGTCGCACCAGCGCTCAAAAGCCGAGGGAGAAGAGAGCAGCTCCTTGGCTCCCTCCCGGTAGGAGGTGGTTTCCAGATAGGCGGCCAGCCCCGGAAGTCCTTCCTTCGACGCCAGGATCAGCTCCGGAAGTTTCAGGGTGTCGCAGGGAACCAGGGCACGCCTGAGAAACTCCTCGCTCTTTCCCGTGCGTACCGCCCGGAAAGCCGTCTTAATATCCGCGGAGGCCACGGTGAGCTCTCCGTAGAGGGCGAGAAATTCGTCTCCGGATTCCTTTCCCGCCTGGTAGATCGCCTCCAGGGCCGCCCGGTCTAAAATCACGTCGCAGAGCTGCCCGTCGTGGGTGTGGAGCAGGGTCTGGTAGGCTTCCCTGGCAGGCTCCCGCATTCTTTCGGGAAGCTCCTGGAAACGGTTGTTCGCCACCGCCTCCTTGATCTCTTCCGAAGAGAGGGTGCCGTGGCCCACATAGATGCCGGGGAAGCTGGTCTTGCGGAAGCTCTCTTTGATGGCGGCCTTCAGGTTGTGGTAATCGTTTCCGTAGAGGAACACGTGAAAGACCGAGGAGTCCTCCACCAGCTCGTCCATAAGCTCCCAGATCCGCCTGCGTTCGCAGGAGAGCATCTCCTCTGGAGAATCCGTGTCCTTCTCGCCCCATCCTTTTTCCCTGAGAAGCTTCAGGCACCCGTCGGAATCCGGGGCGGACAGAAGCTGGTCCAGAAAGGAGGCGGACAGAAGACGCAGTTCTCTGGCCCGGATGCGGGCTACCGCGTATGCGTATTCATTTTTTGCCATGTACGATTTCCTCCTTTAAGGAAAAAGGATGTTCTGCACAAGATCCTGCAGGGCTTCCCTGGATGCGTCGAAGAGAGCGTCCAGGGAGGCGTTTTTTTCTATTTTTCAATAGGAGAGAAGGAGGCCGTTTTCCAGATCGCCGGGGGTTTTTGACACCCGCAGAACCGCCTTCTTCTCTTTTAACGCGCCGTTCACCTTGTCTTCAAAATCTTTGGGAAGGCGGCCAAGATCTCTGGCTGAGAGATACAGCGTTCCCTCTCCGGGCAGCGCCGACTTCACGGCCAGCTGCTCCAGAAAAGAGAAGTAGTCCTCCTCTTCCATGTTTTTCAGGGCGTCCAGGGACTCGGCGAGCACCTGGGAGATCAGCTGCTGCCTGCAGGCAAGAAGCCCCTGCCGGCATTTGAGATCCGCCGCGGATTTTCCCCGCGCCAGAATCTCCTTGGTCTCCTTTTCGGACTGCTTCTGAATCTCCAGGCATTCGGCGGCCGCGTCCCGGTCGGCCAGAGCCAGGATCTCCTCCGCGTGTTTTCTGGCGGCAGCCAGCGTTTCTTTCGCGGCGTCCTCAGAGGCGGACAGGATCTGGCTGATGATGTTGTCTAATCCCGCCATACTGCATTCTCCTTTCTGTCCGGCTTAAACGGGAAGTCCGTTGATGCCGAAGATAGCCAGAATGGAGATCAGCAGCGCCAGGATGGCGTAAGTCTCAACCATGGCCGGGAAGATCATAGCCTTACCGAACTGATCCGGACGCTTGGCCACCAGGCCGATGGAAGCCACGGAGGCTCTTGCCTGACGGATGGCGGATTTGTAACCCACGCAGGCCATGGGAAGGCAGGCCACCAGGTACAGCAGGCCTTTGATGATGGAGAGGTCCGAGCTGCCGCCCATAATACCGATCTGGGTTAAGGTAACGAAACCGATGAGCAGTCCGTAGATTCCCTGGGTTCCGGGAAGCAGCTGGAGCACCAGCACCTTGCTGAACAAAGAGGGATCCTCCGTCACCACGCCCGCGGCGGCCTCGCCGCTCATGCCCACGCCGATGGCAGAACCGATGCCGGCCACCAGAGCGGCCAGGACAGCGCCTAACAGTGCCAAAAGAACTCCGAGATTTTCCAAGATAATCATAATGATTTGTCCTCCTTGACTTTAAAATATTTTGTATGGATGGCGAAGGGGCTGAATTTTTTTCCGCCGCCCTCATAAAATTTTCCGAAAAACTCCACAAACTGGAGACGGTTGGTGTGTACGTACGCGCCCAGCGCGTTGATGGCCAGGTTCAGGGTGTGGCCGATCACGAACACCAGGATAAACAGGATGATGCCCGGAATGGAATTTCCCAGCATGCTCCCCAGCTGGTTAAATACCGTGGAGATAACGCTGGTGGCCAGTCCCAGGGCCAGAAGCCGGGAGTAGGAGAGAATATCGCTCAGATACGAGGTCACTCCGTAGACTCCGTAAAGGCCTTTCAGAATCCGTTTTCCCCAGTTTTTGGATTCCCTGCCGCTGGTGAGGATGATACCCACCGCGCCCACGGCGGCGGCCGCCGCGGAAAGGGTTCCCGCCAGGGCAGGCAGGGTAAAGCCAAGCCCCAGCATCTGGGTAAACATGGGCATCGTCAGCATATAGACGATGGCGCCGCCCACCAGAAGATACCAGAAGACCACGTCGTAGACGGCGTCCTTCAGGCATCCCGCTTTTACGGAAACGTACAGCTTGACCCCAAGCCCCGTGAAGAGATGGACAATGCCGAAGGCAAAGGAGAAAACCAGCATCTTCATAGGCAGGCTGATGGGTTCGAACCACAAAGGCGCCAGACGGATATCCGGCCGGTCAAAAAAGGTGGTGGCGATGATATTCACCGCGTCTCCGAAGAAGCTTCCGAAGAGGAAGCCCCAGAAGGCGGTGGAAATCCCGCAGTAGAGAAAGAGCTTTAAGGTCTTTCGCATGCCGGGCTCCAGGTTCTTGTATTTCTTCATAACGTAAAGGCAGCCGAAAACCATAATCAGCCCGTACGCGCCGTCCGAGAGCATCAGGCCGAAGAGCAGATAGTAAAAAGGCGCCATGATGGCGGTGGGATCCAGCTCTCCCTTTCCGGGGAGACTGTAGCTCTCCACAATGCTCTCCGCCGGCTCCGCCAGGGGATGGTTGCGCAGAAGAACGGGAACGTCCTCGTCCGCTCCGGGATCCTGAAATTCCGCGAAGGCCTGGTAGCGGTTCTCCAGGGCGTCCTTGAGGCCCTCCGCTTTTTCGGCAGGCACGTATCCGGTAATCAGAAACACCGTTTTCGACTGGGCAAGGCCGCCCAGCACCTCATACTTCTCCGCCCGCATGGTGTAATAGTCCAGGAGGAACTTCAGCTCCTCTCTGGCGTCCGCGAAGGACGCGGCCTCCTGTTCCAGCTCCCGGATCCGGTTTTTCTGGGTTTCCAGCTCCTGCAGAAGCTCCGTTCTGCGCGCCGCAGGCACCAGGGAGGTGAGAAGGGGGCGCTGAAAGCCCAGCTTCTTCAGGGCGAGATCCACCTGGGGCGCGTCCTGGCGTCCGCAGACCGCGAAGAGACAGGTCTGCACCTTGGACACGCTCACCAGAGTCAGAGAAAACGCGGCTTGGGTCTGCTCCTGGATGGCCCCGGTCAGATCCTCCAGGGTGTAGGGCTGGGGAAGGGAGCCGATGAAAGCGGCTGTCTTTCTCGTACCCTTAAAATCCAGGGGAAGATCGAAAGCCTCCCAGGGAACCAGGGCTTCCAGCTCCTGCTCCAGAGCCGGGATCCGGCTGCGGATCTCGCCCAGGCTTCTGGCAATGGCGAGAAGCCGGGAGGCTTTTTTCAGAATCTCCCCGTGCCGGGCGGTGAGCGCTTCGTAGGTCTCTAACGAGAGAGGCTTCCTGCCGTCAAAGGAATCCAGCAGGCCCTTTTTCTCAGGGGCGTATTTGGACAAAACCTCCAGAGCCTGTTCCGCCTGGGACGCATTTCTCAGAAACACGGTTCGGGAAGAAGAAACGTCCATTTTTTGAAACACGGAATCCTCCGGCGTCTTGCTGGTTACCTCCACGGCTCCCTGACGCTGGAGAAATTCCAGGATATGCTTCCGTTCTTTTTTCAGGCCGCAGATCAGCACTTTTTTCATAGGCACTACAGCCAAAGGAAACGCCTCCTTTCTTTTTCAATACGGATGCCCTTGGGCATGCCGGTGTTATGCGTCTTGTTGCAGCAGATAAGAAAGCACGGCTTTCCTGGCTTCTGCCTTCCGGTCCGCCACGGCAAAGGCAAGCTGCCGGGCTTCGTTCTCCTGCCGGGCGGCGGCCTCTTCCATCATGGCGCTGCAGCGGGCGAGGGCTTCCTTGCGGGACGCGTCTCCGGCTGCCTGTGCGCTCCGGATTTTCTGGATTTTTTCCTGAGCGGCTTTTTCCTTTGCCTCTTTCACAATCTTCTCCGCTTCCTGGGCGGCGCGGGCTTCCAGCTCGGCAGCCTGCGTCTCCGCTTTCCGGATCGCTTCAATCGTTTCCTGAGCCAAATTAAGTCCTCCTTTCTGAAAAATCCTGCAGTTTTCGGTATGGAAATACCGAAAAGAACAGGATATGTAGCTTGTATTATACTTCATTCTCCAATATTTAGCAATCCGTTTAGTAGTATTATGGGGGGAGAGGGGAGAATTTATCCGGAAAAATTAATCGTGCACAGAGGCCGGAATATGCTACAATAGGGGTACGGACACAAAAGGAGAGTGTTATGACAAAAGCGATGAAAGCCATACTCTACGCCCTCTCTTACGGCAACATAGAGGTGGAGGCGGCGAGAAAGCTGGCGGATTTGAAGAAACTGGATCCCATGCGGATCTTTTTGAAAAAGCTGGATACCAAGGTATACCACGACGGCCGCGAAGTGCCGGTGCGCCTGTATTTTCCCACAGAGAAGCAGATGGGGGAGGAGGGAAAAGAAAAACAGGTGATCCTTTTCTTCCACGGCGGCGGCTGGATTACGGAGAGCGTGGAGAATTACAACCGGGTCTGCGCCAGGATGGCGCAGTCTACCGGGATTCTCGTGGCCTCCGTGGAGTACCGGCTGGCGCCGGAGCACAGGTTCCCCACGGGACTTGGGGACTGCTACGAGGCGGCGAAAGCCCTGTTTGGCGGAAAGCTTCTGCCGGAAGCGGATCCGGAACAGATCATTCTTATGGGGGACAGCGCCGGAGGCAATCTGGCGGCGGCGGTAAGCCTCCTGGCCAGGGAGCGGGGAGATTTTAAGCCGAGACGCCAGGTATTGATCTATCCGGCTTTGAACAACTGCTATACCGAAGCGTCCCCGTACCCTTCCGTGCGGGAGAACGGCAAAGGGTATCTGCTCACCAGCGCCAAGATGGAGGATTACCTGGAGCTCTACCAGAGAGATCCCAAAGACCGGGAGAATCCTTACTTCGCGCCGCTTCTGGCAGAGGATTACCGGGGGCTTCCCGACACCCTGGTGCTCACGGCGGAATTTGATCCTCTGCGGGACGAGGGAGAGGAATACGGCAGAAGGCTGAGAGAAGCGGGAAGCCGGGTGGAGATCCATCGGATCGCCGGGGCCGTCCACGGATATTTTGCCCTGGGCATCCAGCACCTGTATGTAAAAGAAAGTTTTCAGTGGATTCATCAGTTTATCCAGGGAGGCAAAGATGAAAAAGACGCGGTATTCCCGGTGGAGGAAGCTGGACAACGCGGCCCAGGCCTTTCCGGCGGCCACGGGGAAGAATGATACGAGAGTGTTCAGGTTTTACTGCCTGCTGAAAGAAGAAGTAAAAGAAAGCGTCCTTCAGGAAGCGCTGGACCGGACCATGGAGAAATATCCCCTGTTCCGCTCGGTCCTGCGCAAGGGAGTCTTCTGGTTCTATATGGAGATGCGGGACCTTCCGGCCCTGGTGAAGCCGGAGGTCAATCCTCCCTGCAGCAAGCTGTACGTTCCGGATCAGAAGCAGCTGCTTTTTGAAGTGACCTATTACAAAAACCGAATCAATTTTGAAGTGTTCCACGGCCTCACTGACGGAACCGGGGCCATGATTTTTTTAAAAGAGCTGGTAAAGAATTATCTTCAGCTTCGCCACAGGGAGGCGAAGCTTCCGGAGCTTGCGGAGGAAGCCGCGGTAACGGAGAGCGATCAGGAGGAAGACAGCTTTTCTCACTATTATTCCAGAAAACGCGCCGGACGCCGGAAGATACAGCGGGCGTATCAGCTCAAGGGAGAGCTCAGGGAGCATCAGGATATGTCCATCCGGGAGATCCTCCTTTCCGCTTCGGCGGTTCACAAAAAGGCCAAAGAGTACGGCGTATCCGTCACCGTGTACCTTACCGCCGTGCTTTTGTGCGCCATCCACGAAGAGATTCCCGCCAGCCGGGGGAAAAAGCCGGTGGCCCTGATGATCCCGGTGAATCTGAGAAATTATTTTCCCTCCCGGTCCATGATCAATTTTTTCAGCTGGATCGAGGCGGGGTATTCCTTCCGGGAGGAGACTTCCCTGGCGGATGTGATTACGTACCTGAGCAAATATTTTCAGAGAGAACTGGTAAAAGAAAACATAGACGCCAAGATGAGCGATCTGGTGCGGCTGGAGCGGAACCCGCTTCTGCGGGCCGTTCCCCTGGAGATCAAGAACCTTCTTCTCATGGCCGGTACGACGCTGGGCGGAAAAAGCGTCACGGCTGTGTTTTCCAACATGGGAAGGATCCGCATGCCGGAGGAATACGAGCCTTATATCCAGCGGTTCGGATTCTTCACCAGCACCGGGATCCTGCAGCTTTGCTCCTGCACCTACCAGGACGAGCTCCTTCTTGGCTTTACCTCCAAGCTGGTAAGCGAGAACATTCAGAGAAATTTCCTGCAGATTCTGGAAAGAGAAGGGATCGCGGGACAGCTGCTGGAACATGATTTTCCGGCGCCCCTGCAGAAAAAAGCGTCCCCCATGGCGGCGGGCCTCAGGATTTTTACCTTTCTCTGCGCGGCGTCGGTGATTCTGTGCTGGATGCTGAACCTGATGCTGACCCCGGATTTCCTCTGGGGCGGCTATGTGACGGCGGGCGTATTCTGTATGTGGCTGCTGGTGATCGTGGGGTACCGGAAGCGGAAGAACCCTCTGAAAAACGGCATGTGGCAGCTTTTGATCGTGACCCTGGGCGCCTTTCTCTGGGATCACTTCACAGGATACAAAGGCTGGTCCCTTGATTTTGTCCTGCCCTTCGCCACCATCACCATCCAGGGAGCCATGCTTCTGATCGCCGGCATCTGCCGCATGGAGATCGAAGAGTACCTGTTCTATCTGGTGCAGGCCTCCGCGGTGGGCCTGATCCCCTGGATTCTCTACTTTGCCGGCGTTTTGGGGATTCAGTATCCTTCCCTGCTCTGCGGCGGGATCAGCGCCCTGCTCCTTCTGGGAATCGCTTTCTTCCGCAGGAAGGAGCTGCAAAAGGAGATCAAGAAAAAGTTCCGGATCTGAAAAGCGGGAATGATTTTCGCCCGGATGGAAATAACAGTAAGAAACAGAGACGCCGGACGGCAGACGGACCGGCGGAAAGGAAGGCAGCATGAAAAGACAGATTTACTGGGGCGGGCCCATCCTCACCATGGAGGGAGAAAAGGAAGCGGAGGCCGTGCTGGTTCAGGACGGGAAAATCCTGGCCGTGGGCGCTCTTTCCAAGCTGGAGCAGGAAGCCTTCGACGAGAAGATTTCCCTGGAAGGCCATACGCTGATGCCGGGCTTTGTGGATCCCCACAGCCATTTTACCGGCTGCGCCAACGGCTTTCTTCAGTGTTCCGCGAAGGGAGCCGATACCATGGAAGCTTTGCTGGAGCGCATCCGCTCCTATAGAGAAACTTTAAATCCCGGTCCGGGGGAATGGATTCTGGTCCGGGATTTTGCTCCGGAACAGATAAAAGAGGGGAGAATGCCGGACCGGCGGGAACTGGACCAGGCTTCCCCGAATCATCCTCTGGCGCTTCAGCACAGATCCGGCCACGTAGGATCCTTCAACTCCCTGGGGCTGAAGGCCCTTGGCATTACCGGCGGAACGCCGGACCCGGAGGGCGGCAGGATCGAGAAAAGGGACGGGGAACCCACCGGCTACCTGGAGGAAAAC
>CALWMW010000180.1 GCA_944382085.1 uncultured Lachnospiraceae bacterium
CCGCCCACGGTGTAGAGGATCCCTCCGGCAAGGAGCCAGAGAAAGGCCGGCCGGGACAGGCTGGCGTAGAGCTGGCCGAAGACGGAAAGGCAGGCCCAGCCCATGGCGATGTAGATCACAGAGGAAAACCACTTGGGACAGGTGACCCACAGGGCTTTCACAATCATTCCCACCGCGGCAATGCTCCATACCGCAAGAAGCAGGGCGTAGCCGGAATGAGGCTCCAGAACCAGCAGGCAGACCGGGGTGTAGGAACCGGCGATCAGGACAAAGATCATCATGTGGTCGATCTTCTTGAAGATTTTCAGCTTTTTCCCCGTACAGTTTACGGAATGATACAGGGCGCTGGCCCCGTAGAGGAGAATCATGCTGCTCATAAAGACCGACATGGCCCAGACTCCGGTATAGCCGGAAGTAAAGGCTGCCTTTACCAGCAGAGGAATCGTGGCGAACACCGCCATCAGCATGCCGATAAAATGTGTGATGGCGCTTCCTGGTTCTCTGATTGTAAGTGTCATAGTACCACCTCCGAATATAATAAACGCAATACATAGTATTAAAAACTACTTTAAATATATTCAGATACTACCACTCGAAATTTAAAATGTCAAGACAGGAGAGGGTTGACACGATGAAAAAAGTATTATAGATTTATCAAAATACCATAAACAGGCGGGACGGAGAGAAAGAAATGGAAAAAGAAGAACTGTGGCAGGAGATTGCCAGGCACGCCGGAGAAACCTTTTTTACGAAGAAAGGGCTGCCGTTTTCCTACGCGGTCCGGGGCGGCGAGATGTTTGTGGACCGGAGGGAGAAGACGATTACCAGGAGCACCTTTGAAAAGGCGTATGATAAGCTTCAGAAAGGCGGCATTTACGGGCCGAAAGCGCTGGGAATGTACGGCGCGCCTTATATCTGGGGAGTGCTGTCCAGGCTTGGAGCGGCGCAAAAAGAGCCCCCAGGGGAAAACCCTTAGGGGCTGAAGCATTTACAGAAAAGCGGCGGGTCAGCCAAGTCTTCTGGTGAAATCCGCCATGGCTTCCGGGATCTTGATCTGCTGGGGACAGACTGCCTCGCAGCTTCCGCAGCCGACGCAGGCGCTGGGCCATTTCTCCTTGGGAATCGCCCGCAGAGCCATGGGAGCGATGAAGCCGCCCTCGGTAAAGCTGTGCTCGTTGTACAGAGCCAGAAGCGCGGGAATATCCAGCTCCTGGGGACAGTGGCTTACGCAGTAGTGGCAGGCGGTGCAGGGAAGGATCTTTTTCTTGGTCATCTCCCCGGCGATGCCAAGAAGCTCGTCTTTCTCCGGATCCGTCAGAGGCTTGTCCTCCTCAAAGGTCGCGATGTTTGCCTTCAGCTGATCCAGGTTTGACATGCCGGAAAGAATCATCTTCACCTGGGGCAGAGACTGAAGGAACCGGAACGCCCAGGCGGGAATCGTCTCCTCCGGACGGAGCGCCTTCAGACGGGCCTCGTAGGACGCTTCCAGGGAAGCCAGACGTCCGCCCCGCAGGGGCTCCATGACCCATACGGGCAAATGATATTCTTCCAGAAGCGCCACCTTATTCTTGGCGTCCTGGAAATCCCAGTCCAGATAGTTCAGCTGAATCTGGCAGAATTCCATCTCTTTTCCGTAGGCGTCCAGAAAACGCTTCATCACATCGTAGCTTCCGTGGGCGGAAAAGCCCAGATGGCGGATCCGGCCCGCTTTTTTCTGCTGAACCAGATAGTCGAAGATGCCGTACCTGGGATCCAGGTAAGCGTCGATATTCAGTTCGCAGACATTGTGGAAAAGATAAAAATCAAAGTATTCTACGCCGCATTTCTCCAGCTGCTTTTCAAAAATCTCTTCTACCTTATCCATGTTTCCGAGATCATAGCCGGGAAATTTGTCGGCCAGGAAGAATTTGTCCCTGGGGTACCGGCTCAGGGCTTTTCCCATGACCAGTTCGGAAGTACCGTTGTGGTATCCCCAGGCCGTGTCGTAATAGTTGATTCCGTGGGCCATAGCGTAGTCCACCATCTCCATGGCGGCTTTTTCATCGATCTTTCCGTCCTCCCCGTTTACCACCGGAAGACGCATGGCGCCGAAACCCAAAGCGGAGAGGGAAAGATCCTGATAAGTTCTGTAAATCATAATCGGCAGATGCTCCTTTCTGAAAAATAATACCATTGCAATTATAATACTTGGAGTCTGCTTCAAGTCAATAAAATCTTTTCCGCCGCAGCCTACTTCATTCCCACCCGTTCAAAAAGAGCGTCCAGCACTTCCGGGTCGGGGGACTGGTAAAGCCTCCGGTCCTCCTCCAGGATTTTTCTGGAATCCTCCAGGGAAAGCTCGCCGCTTCGCACCATCTGCGCCAGCTCTCCGGCGCGTAAGGGGAATCCGTTTTTATCCAGAAACAGCTTTTCCGCCGCGGCGTGCGCCCAGCAGTCCGCGTGGGGCTTGGCGTTTTTGGGACGTTCCCAGCCGATCTCCTTCTCCAGATAAGCCATCTTCTCTTCGTCCGAGACTTTGTGGTAGGTAAAGTAGGACAGAGAAGTCACCTCCGCATCCGGAAGAAAGTCTACGCAGCTGTTTCCCTCCAGTTTATCCAGAAGGCGTCCGAACATCTGGTACTCAAAGGCTTTCAGAGAATGAGAAAGCTCGAAGGGTTCCAGCCCTTTCTCCTCCAGGGCGTTCTGATAGATCTGGCTTCTGGTCCTGCCGTTGACGATGAGCGGGATCCCGAACCGGGAAGCCAGAAGGTGGCTGTGGTAGTGCATAAAATGAAAGCAGATGCTGCAGAAGTTCCGGGTCACCTTCAGGGCGGCCCGGTAAAATTTGGTGAGCTCCGAATCTTTCATGCTGATGTAGATGTGATCGATATCCATAGCCTTTTTCAGGCGCTCGCAGTTCTGACGCCCGAAGTCCGTGGAAAATCCATTGTCAAAGGTGTAGGCCAGAACCCGCATACCATAAACCTTCTTCAGCTGACAGATCAGGTAAGCCCCGTCCTTGCCGCCGCTCAGGCCTACGATGCAGTCGTAGGGAGAGCGGTTCTGCCTGGCTTTCTCTTTGGCCTTCTCGATTTCCGCAAGGAAGAGGCGGTGCAGGCTTTCGTAATCGTCCAGCCCGGCCTGGTGCTGCTCGTAAAAACGGCAGAAGCTGCAGACGCCCTCCGCGTCCAGTCTGATTTTCGGGTAACTTTCCGGTAATCCGCATTTCACGCAGTATTTCATAAGACGGTATCCTCCCGTGTTTTGGTATTGTCGCAGTTAAACAATATTATAGTAAAAAAATATGATAAGAAATTGAGGACGCCGGGAGAAAAAGCAAAACATCTGTTCGGATGTCCTGGTTATGGGACAGCTCCTCTGCTATAGTGGACCCAGATACGAAAGGAATGCAGGATGAGGAGGAAAAAATGGAAAAAAATACGAACCGTGAACTTACTTTGGAGGGAAAGCTGCTGTGCGGAATCGCCGGCTTTTTCGAGCTGACGCTGACCTTCTTAGCGCTGGGACTTTCCTGGTCTTTGACGCCGCTTCCGGTGCTGCTGTTTCTCTGGTTGCTGTTTGGGATCCTTACCGGAGGAGCGGCGCTGGAAGCCGCGGAAATGTGCGGCAGAAGGGGCGAAGAACGCGAAAGTGTGGAAAAATTTGTACTTGAAATGGGCCGTAAAGTATAGTATACTTTTGAACATGGTTCTCTGAACGACATTTGTTTCTTCAGAAAGAAAGAAAGAAACAGCGGCCGTCCGGGACTCCAGACAGAATTATTCGGCAGAAGAGAGAAGGAAACAAGATGAATCAAGATCGTTTCAACCGTGTCATCCAGGAGATGGAGCGGGAAGGAATCAGCCAGATGGTGGTTACGAATCCCCATTCCATTCATTATCTGACCGGACATTACGAAGAACCCTACGAACGCTTCTGGGCTTTCTACCTGAATCGGGACGGCAGACACAGCCTGATCGCCAACCGTCTGTTTACCCTGGACGAGGTCTTTGGGACAGAGATTCTGTGGTACGAGGACGGACAGGACGGCCCGGAGCTTTTGAATACCTGTATAGACCATACAAAGCCCCTGGGCGTGGACGGCGGCATGGCGGCCAGATTTCTTCTCAGGCTGATGGAGTTGAACGCGGCTCCCTCCTATTGCCTTTCCTCCGCCTGCATGGACCGTGTCAGAGCCCATAAGGATCAGGAGGAGCAGGAAAAGATGCGGCGCGCTTCCAGGATCAACGACGCGGCGATGGCGGAATTTAAGAAGCTGATCCGTCCGGGCGTCACCGAGCGGGAGATCGCGGGCCGTCTCCAGGAGATCTATCAGAGCCTGGGCGGGGAGAAGCTTTCCTTCAGTCCCTCCGTTGCCTTTGGCGGAAACGCCGCCTGCGGCCATCACGAGCCGGACGATACGGTTCTGAAAAAAGGCGACTGCGTGCTGCTGGATGTGGGATGCGTGGCGGACGGCTACTGCTCCGACATGACCAGGACGTTTTTCTTCGGGGAGGCGAGTCCGGAACGCAGGCGGGTGTATGAGACGGTACTCAGGGCCCAGGAGGCGGCGGAAGCGGCGGTTCGGCCGGGCGTTCCCCTCAGAGAGATTGACAAAGTGGCCAGGGATGTGATCTCCCAGGCAGGATACGGCGAATACTTTACCCACAGGCTGGGGCATTTCATCGGGACGGAGGTCCATGAGAAAGGAGACGTCTCTCCCTCCAGCGACCTTGTGGCGGAACCGGGCATGATCTTTTCCATAGAGCCCGGCATCTATCTTCCGGATGACGTCGGCGTCAGGATCGAAGATCTGGTGCTGGTGACGGAAGAGGGAGCGGAGATCCTGAATTTTTATCCCAAAGAGCTTCAGATTGTGGAAGCGGAATAGAATACAGAGAGCAGGACAATGAAGGCGTTGTTTCAAAAAATAGCGCCTTTTCTTGCAACAGGGAACTTTAATCAGGTAAAGGGAAAAAGTGCTTCTCAAGGAAGAAACAGGAAAGACGAAAAGAAAACAAGGGAAGGAGACTGGATATGTCAAAATACATCATAAGGCGGCTTCTGATACTGATTCCCACGCTGCTGGCGGTCATTTTCATTGTGTATTTCATTATGGATCTGACGCCGGGAGATCCGGGAACGCTGATTCTGGGAGAACAGGCGACCCAGGAAGAAATTGACGCGAAAAACGAAGAACTGGGGTACAACGATCCGTTCCTGGTACGGTACGTTTCCTATGTGGGGGATCTCCTCCATGGAGATATGGGAGAATCCTGGCAGTCCGGACGTTCGGTGATGGGTGAGATTCTGTCCCGGCTTCCTGTGACGGTGACGCTGGCGGTGGGAGCCATCCTGCTGGGAACGGTAGTGGGGATTCTGGTGGGAATCTTATCCGCGGTGAAGCAGTACAGCTTCCTGGATTTTTCCGCCACCGCCATTGCCATGGCTCTGGCTTCTTTTCCGGGCTTCTGGATCGGCATGATGCTGATTCTGCTGTTTTCCCTTTATCTGGGCTGGCTGCCCTCCTTCGGAGCGGGAAGCTTCAAGCATTATATCCTGCCCTGGGTCACCACGGCCTGTCCCTTTATGGCGTCCCAGCTTCGTATGACCAGAACCTCCATGCTGGAGGTAATCCGCATGGACTATATCCGAACCGCCAGGGCCAAAGGCCAGACCGAGAGCAAAATCATTCTGCGCCATGCCTTAAGAAACGCGCTGCTTCCGGTTGTCACCATTCTGGGAATCAACTTCGGAGCGCTGCTGGGGGGAACCGTTACCATTGAGACCGTATTCACCCTGCCGGGCGTGGGTACGCTGATTATCGAGGCCATCCGGTCCAAGGATGTTCCGGTGGTGACGGGAGCTACGGTAATGCTGGCGTCCTTCGTGGCGGTTCTGATGCTGGTGGTGGACGTTCTGTACGCCTATATCGATCCCCGGATTAAATCAAGATACATGAAGAAATAGGGGAGGGACAAATCATGAATGACAAGACAGGAAAGATTAAGATAAAGAAAAAAAGCCAGGCAGGAGACATCTGGCGGAGATTTTTAAAGAACAAGACGGCGGTTCTGGGCCTGGTGATCTTCTCCATCATTATGCTGACGGCGATTTTTGCCGATCTCATCATCCCCTATGACAAAGGAATCACCCAGAACATTCTGGAACGCCTTCAGGGGCCCAGCGCGGCGCACTGGTTTGGAACCGACAATTTCGGACGGGATATTTTTACCAGAGTCGTCCACGGCTCCAGAAATTCCCTCCTGGTAGGCATCGGCGCCGTGGCCATCGGCATCACCGTGGGTGGGCTTCTGGGATCGGTCGCCGGGTTTTACGGCGGAAAGATTGATTCTGTAATCGGAAGAATCATGGATACGATTATGAGCATTCCTCTGATGCTTCTGGTGCTTTCCCTGGTGACGGCCCTGGGCAACAGCCTGATCAACGTGCTTCTGGCGATGATGATCGCCAACATTCCCCAGTACGTGCGTATCGTGCGGGCCGCGATCCTCTCGGTGGTGGGGCAGGATTACATTGAGGCGGCCAGAGCCTGCGGGACCTCGGATTTCGCCATTATCGTAAAGCATGTCATTCCCAACGCGGTGGGGCCCATCATCGTTCAAGCCACTATGGCGGTGGGCACCATGATCCTCAACGCGGCCGGCATCAGCTTCCTTGGCATGGGCATTCAGCCACCTACGCCGGAGTGGGGATCCATGCTGAACGAAGGAAAGCAGTTTATGACCATGTATCCGTACATTGTGGTATTTCCCGGAATCGCCATCGGACTTACCGCGCTGGCTTTGAATCTCATGGGAGACGGGCTTAGGGACGCTCTGGATCCCAAGCTGAAAGACTGAGGTGACGAAGGATGGAACAGACAGATAAGATTTTGGAAGTGGAAGACCTTACCGTGGTGTACAATACGGACGCCGGCACGGTGCACGCCGTGAACGGGGTAAGCTTTTCCATCAATAAAAAAGAAACCATCGGCCTGGTGGGGGAGACCGGAGCGGGCAAGACGACGACGGCGCTCTCCATCATGCAGCTTCTTCCGGAGCGTACCGGAAGAATTACCGCGGGAAGCGTTAAGTACCGTGGAGAAGAACTTCTGACCAAAAGCAAGGCGGAGATGCGGCTGATCCGCGGCGAGTGCATTTCCATGATTTTTCAGGATCCCATGACGGCTCTGAACCCGCTCATGACCGTGGGAGAGCAGATTTATGAGTCTTTGGATATCCACAACGAACGAAAGAAATCTCCCAAGGAGCTGGAGGCGCGGGTGGACGAGCTGCTGGAACTGGTAGGGATTCCGGCCAGGAGAAAGACGAATTATCCCCATGAGTTTTCCGGCGGGATGAAACAGCGTATTGTCATCGCCATCGCCCTTGCCTGCGAGCCGCTGCTTCTCATCGCGGACGAGCCTACCACGGCTCTGGACGTGACCATTCAGGCTCAGGTGCTGAACCTGATCGAAGAGCTGAAGGAGAAGCTGTCCACCTCCATGATTATGATTACCCATGACCTTGGCGTCGTGGCTCAGACCTGTGACAAAGTGGCGGTGATGTACGCCGGGGAGATCGTAGAATACGGAACGCTGGAAGAGGTATTCGACCGGTCCAGACCCCATCATCCGTATACCATCGGCCTGTTCGACGCGATCCCCAGCCTGACGGAGGAGCGCAAGCGTCTCAAACCCATCGAAGGGCTGATGCCGGATCCGGCCAATCTGCCGGAGGGCTGCCATTTCCATCCCAGGTGCCATCAGTGCCTGGAGAAATGCCGGTCCGGAGCGGTCTACCGGTATGAGGAAGGAACCCATATCATCAAATGCAACCGGATGGAGAAAGGAGTACAGGATGGAAGAGTTGATTAGGGCAGTGGACCTGAAGAAGTATTTTAAGCTGTCCAAGACAGAATATCTCCATGCAGTGGACGGCGTCCATTTTTCCATAAAAAAAGGCCAGACTCTGGGCGTGGTGGGAGAGAGCGGATGCGGAAAATCCACCCTGGGCCGGGTGCTCATCGGTCTGATCGAGGCCACCTCCGGACAGATTCAGTACGAAGGGACGGATCTTCTGAAGCTTCGGCCGGCGCAGAAAAAGGAATACCATAAGAAGATGCAGATCATCTTCCAGGATCCCTATTCCAGTTTGAATCCCAGGCTTTCGGTCTTCCAGCTGATCGCGGAACCGCTGATTTCCAACAAGGTCTACAAGACAAAAGGGGAGCTGGTGGACCGGGTCGGGTATCTGATGGAAAAGGTGGGACTGGATCAGCGTTTTATCAACGCGTATCCCCATGAGATGGACGGCGGACGCCGCCAGAGGGTGGGGATTGCCAGAGCCCTTGCGCTGAATCCGGAGTTCGTGGTCTGCGACGAACCGGTTTCCGCCCTGGACGTTTCCATTCAGGCCCAGATTATCAATCTTCTTCAGGATATGCAGGAAGAGATGGGACTTTCCTATATGTTTATCACCCACGACCTTTCCGTGGTGCGCCACATGTCCGATGAGATCATGGTGATGTACCTGGGACAGTGCGTGGAGAAAGCGCCGGCTTACGAGCTGTTCAAAAACCCCATGCATCCCTATACGAAGGCGCTTCTCGCGGCGATCCCCCAGCCGGTGCTGGGAGCCAGAGGGAAAAAAGAGATCATCCGAGGCGAGGTATCGAACCCCATCAATCCCCCCAAGGGATGCAGATTCGCTTCCCGGTGCCAGCACTGCTGCGACCGGTGCACCCAGGAAGACGTGATGCTCAAAGAGGTAGAAAACGCACATGAAGTAGCGTGCGTTTTGTATAAATAAGCAAATCAAAGGAGGAGAAACATGAAACAAAGAATGAAAAAGGCCGCGGCGCTTCTGCTTGCAGGCGTGATGGCGGCTTCTGGAGCAGCAGCTGTTGTTTCCGCCGAGGAGCGGCCCATTAACATCGCTTACACGGCCATCCCGGACGGACTGATTCAGAGACTGCATTCGCCGGGCGTTCCGGAATCCATCGCATACGCGCAGATTTCCGATACGCTGATCGTCAAGGACAGTTCCGGAGAATACCAGCCGAGAATGGCGGAGAGTTGGGAAGTAAACGAGGATTCCACAGAGTTTACCTTCCATCTGAGACAGGATATGACCTGGTCCGACGGAGAGCCCGTGACGGCGGACGATATTGTATTTACCATGAACATGCTCAAGGAAGCTTCCGGCTACACGGTGGTAGTAGCGGATCTGGATACGGCGGAGGCCGTGGACGAGTATACGGTGAAGCTGACCCTGGTTCGCCCCAACGTGGTGTTTATGTCCACTCTGGCGACGCCCATGTACGGTTCCATCATGCCGGCGCACGGGGATGAGCAGTGGGGAGAGGATTATGGAACCAGCGTGGATACCACGCTTTCCTGCGGACCCTATGTGCTCACCGACTGGCAGCCCAACGTATCCATGACCTTTGAGGCGAATCCCGATTATTTCCTGGGCGAGCCGGATATCAAAGAAGTCGTGTACCATGAGATGCAGGATACCAACGCGGCGGTCGTAGCGCTGCAGACCGGAGATATGGACGTGTGGTTCAATCCCATTACCGGTACGGCGTATGAGACCCTTACCGCTTCGGACAACATCGCGGTAGAAGAATACGTGAGCGGAAGAAATGAGGCCGTTTATATGTATACGCAGAGCGGAACCTTCTCCGATGTGCGTATGAGACAGGCGGTAGCCTACGCCATCAATCCGGAAGAGGCGCTCGCCGTGGGCGCGGACGGACTTGGCGTTCTGGTGAGCTACCCCGGCGACATCGGAGCCGAGATGAGCGGAAATCCGGACTATGATTCCGAGTACGCCTTCACTTACGATCTGGACAAGGCCAAAGAGCTGGTGGCAGAGTGCGGCATGGAAGGGGCGGACGTTGTGGTTAAGTGCTACAATACCGAGCCCTACGCGACCCTTGGCGTATGGCTTCAGGGCGTTCTGGTGAATATGGGACTGAATGCTACCGTAGAGCCCATGGAGCGCGCGGCCTTCCTGGAAGAGATGAGAAACGAACAGGTAGAGATTATGCCCCTTTCTTGGGTAGGACAGACCTACGACCTGGATGAGGTAATGGCAGGCGCCGTATATTCCGCCAACGGAGGAAGCTCCAATTACAGCTTCTATGACGACCCGGATATGGACGCTCTGGTAGAGGCCTCCAGAGGGGAATCCGATCCGGAAGCCAGAAAAGAGATCTACAAGGAGATCATCGACAAAT
>CALWMW010000181.1 GCA_944382085.1 uncultured Lachnospiraceae bacterium
CATCTGGCGTTTCAGATTCAGGTTCTCAATTACGCCTTCCGTGTTAAAGGCTACGGTGCCGTCCTCATTAAATACGTCGCTTCCGGTCTGCCACAGCAACGGATACCACTCAAAGAGCTGATGCGTTCCTTTTACCGTCTCCATCGTAAAACCATACCTGGAATCTGTAGTCAGAGCTTTCGACGCTTCATAAAGCTCGTCCCAGGTAGTGGGAACTTCTACGCCTGCTTCTTCCAGAGCCGCCTTGTCATAATACAGCGCGAACAGTTCCATCTCAAACGGAATTGCCAGGATATCTTCTCCTACGCTGACTCCGTCAATAGACGATTCTGAGAAGTCTTCCAGGACTTCCGGAGCGATGTAGTCGTTTAACGGTTTCAGGACTCCTGAATTCGCATATTTCAGAAACAGTCCGGGAGCCACCAGAAATACGTCCGGTCCTTCTCCTGAAGCAAACGCGGTCGTCATTTTCGTGCCATTGTAATCGTCCCAGGGAATCTGCTCCAGCACAACTTCCACTTCATCCTGTTCCTGATTGTACTGGTCTACGCAGTCCTGGAAGAACTGCAGCTCCGCGTCTGAATGAAAGACCCAAAAATTCAGCTGCTTCTTCTCGCCTTCTTCCGCCTGAACTCCCATTCCCGGCAGTGCCATTGCCGCACACAACGCAAGACTTAAAATTCTTTTTCCTTTCATTTCTTCCTCCTTCGCTTTTCCGAAACAAAAGGGGCGCCTGCCTTTGTTTCTGTTTTCTGATGCTTTTATTATAAATTCCCTTTGGGCGATTTTCCATTTCAATAATTTAATTTCCATTACACTTTCTTAATCTCTTTGTCAGTTTTGTATGTTTTTTTCATATATTTTCCAGTTTGTATGTTTCTTTTTCCATTATTTTTTTGTTTTCCCCTCGGTTTGTCGGCATTTTATCCATTTCCCCATCCTTCAAACAGCAAAGGCAGAAAAAGGATGCCCCGCTTTTGGAAGCATCCCTTTCCATTCCCTCTGTTTTTTCTATCTGGACAAACATTTTCTGTACTCAGCCGGCGTAACTCCCGTTTTCTTTTTAAAAATCGTAACAAAATACTGAGAGTTCTGGTATCCTACCTGTTCCGCTATCTTATAGATTTTATCGTTTGTGTACATAAGCAGTTCCTTCGCCTTCTCAATCCGCAGCTTCGTCAGATAATCTACAAAGGTCATGCCCATCTTCCCTTTGAAATAATTGCTTAAATACCCCACAGAAAGATTCACGTATTCCGCGACCTCTTCCAGGGACAGCTCTTTCATAAAATTCTTCTGTACATAGTCGAGAATCTGATCCATATAGTAAGAATTCATTTTCCGTTCTGCAATCGCTCCCGCTTCCCGTGCGATCTCTTTCAGATTTTTCTGCCATACTTCCTCCACCTGGGAAAAATCACGGATTTCTTCTATATTTCTGATAAAGTCCCCCAGCTCCGTACTGTACCCCGTATCCATTCCAAGCTCCTCCGTCATCGCCGCGATTCCGCGTTGAAGCAGGAGAAGCTGCCGCTTCATGGAAAGGATCCTGCACCTTTTTTCTTTGTACTCATCAAGAAATTTTTTCAGCAGCTCCTGTACCGCCGATTCATTTCCTCTCTGGATCGCGTTGATCAGCCTTCCGCAATTCTCATTGGAAAACACGACCTCTTTCTCTTTTTTAAAATCCTCTGCGTAAAAGACCTGCCCGCCGCCCGGATAAATATATTGTTTCAGAGCGTCCAGCGCCTCAAAATACTTGGCTTTTACTTCCAGATAATTCTCGCTTTCTCCACTGACGCCCAGAAAAATCCGTCCTTCCAGCTTTCTCTGGAGCGTCTCAAAGCTGCGCAAAAGCTCCTCCCTGGACCAATCCCCTTCGCAGATCATAATCATCTGATATCCGAAACAGGAATAGAGATGCCGCGGCTGCTCAAAAACCTCTTTTACGATTTTTTTCAGGCTCTCGATTCTGCTTTGGGGATTCTCCGAAAGCGCTCCCGCGTCAAGAATCAGCACCCGATACCTTCCCTCCTTTTGGGAAAGGCCCAGATTTTCTATCTGCTTTCTCTCTTCCTGTATATTGGAAGCGCGGATCAAGTTAAAAAAGTGATTGTCTTCCAGGCTTTCGCTTCTCTGAATATGATGTTCCTTTCGTTTCTCTTTTACCCCGTCAAGAGCCGTGTACAATTCCTGGGGCTTTAAGGGCTTCAGCAGAAAATCATAAACCTGATACTGCAGCGCTTTTTTCGCGTATTCAAAATCTCCGTAACCGCTTAAAATAATAAAATCAAGATTATGATACCGGTGTTTCAGATAATTTATCATTTCCAGGCCGTCCTGATTCGGCATACGGATATCCGTCAAAATCACATCAGGGACTCTTTGCCCCAGAAATTCTATTACACTCTCAGCATTGGAACATGCGCCGAGAAGTTCATATTTTTCCGGACACGCTTCAATGAGGCGGGACACCCCCCGCCTTACCTTTGGCTCATCGTCTACAACTAAAATTTTCAGCATAACCTTCTCCTCTGCCTAAAGCTCCAGGGAGGACTTTGGAAACCTTAAAATTACCTCTGTTCCTTTTCCCACATCGCTCACTATTTTCAGTCCGTATGCTTCTCCATACAGCAGCCGCAGCCGCTGGTTGATATTGCTCAGCCCTATCCGGTCGCTGTCCTTTGAAAGAATATAAAAGATTCTCTCCTGTGAAATCCCGATTCCATTGTCCCGGATTCGGATTACCGCCTCTTCCTGTTCAATGGTTCCTTTTATTACAACGCGCGCGCCTTCCATATTGTTGGCAAATCCATGCACCATCGAGTTTTCCAGAATCGGCTGAAGCAGCATTTTAAATGTCTTGTAGGGATAGATCCTCTCGTCTATCTCAAAACAGCTGAATGTGGTCTCAAACCGTTCTTCATAAATATTAATGTAATTCCGCAGACATCGGATCTCATCCTCCAGGGTAACAATGTTCTCTTTCCTGCTGATGGAATACCGGAGGATGTCAGAAAAAGAACCAATCAGCCTGCAGATTTCCGGCGCGGGAATGTCCATGGCCATCCACTGAAGCGTATCTAAGGTATTGTAGATAAAATGCGGATTTATCTGCGCGTTCAGCGCCTGTATCTGATACTCCTTTTCTCTTTTGTTCATTTCTTTGTTTTTCTCAATAAAGTTCTCAAGCCTGGCGTTCATCTCATTAAAGCTCTGATAAAGCTTTCCGATTTCATCCTCCTGCTCGATCTGTACGCGTTTTCCCACCAGCTCGCTTTCCGGCATACTCATTGTAACTACCATTTTCTGGATCGGCCAGATGATATACCGCTGTATCATATAACTGCCCAATACGGAAAGCAAAAGCAGCAAAAAAAGCTGGGACGCCACCATCTGCATCACCCATTGGCACGACTCCAGTACCACCGTCCTGTTTTTCATGGAAATATAGTGCCAGCCATTATAGTCGGAGATAAAATTGGTAACCACGTAGTCCGTCCCTTCATATTGCTGCTCCGAACAGGTTTCCTCCGCCTTTTGGAGCGACACAAAAAAATCCTTCTCCAGCTGTCCGGTGGCTTTCAGGGCATTGCTCCAGATAATATTTCCCTCTTCATCGGAAATAATGTAGATTTTTTCATCCTCCTGCTGACCTAAAAGCTCGAATAAATCGTCAAAAATAGCGATATCTATGTTTAAGACAAAGATTCCCTGGGGATCCCAGGTAGAGGAAAGATCCTTTACCACAATCCCGCACGAAAAATACTGTTTCTGCTTTGTATTGTTCTGAATATTGAACGTGGAAAGCCAGGTAACCGCTCCGTTTCTTTTTTCTATGGCTTCCTGCCACTGAGGATTTTCTTTGTACAGGGTTTCAAAGCTTCCGGTAATCGTAGAATCCTGAAAGAATACTTCTCCGCTGTTGGAAAACAGATAAACCGAATCTACGTATTCATTTTCTGTCTGAATGCCCCTGAGATAATTTGTCATCTGCACATAATCCAGCGGAATCCGTTCCCCAGGAGGCTTTTTCATAGTCTCTACAATGTTTTCTTCTTTGTAGATATCATAAGTAATTTTTTCGATATCCTCCAGGCGTAATTCCGTTGTCTTCAGAATCGTTCCTAATTCGTCGGACTGGCTGCTGTATTCCCGCTCAATCCAGGTATCGCTCACCCGCTTATACATCCAGACAGAAATAACACAGGTTGGAATTACGGTAAAAACCGCAAGAAGCAAAATAAATTTCTTTTTTATTGAAAGTTCTTTGAAGTTCACGATTCTCCTCTTTCTGTCCTGATGCTGACGCTCACTGCTTTTCCAGAAA
>CALWMW010000182.1 GCA_944382085.1 uncultured Lachnospiraceae bacterium
GCCTACGCTGTCCGCCAGCCTGGTAAGAGGATCCTGGAGAGGAACGAAATGAAAGGGGAGGGTTTTAAAATCCTCCGCGCAGCAAAGAAGCCTTCTCCTTACAGACTCATAGGCGGGAATCCAGGATTCCCGCCCGAACGATCTGGGAAAAAGAAAGGGTTCCAGCAGGAAAACGCGTCCGGTTCCCTGGGCGTAAAGGCAGAAGATCAGCTGACGAAGCGAGGACTCCGAGCGGTCAAGCAGGAGAAGGCTCTGACGGGAAGACAGGCCGTTGTCTGCCAGCATGCCCGCTTCGTTGATTCCGCCCAGCAGAAAAACATCGTCAAAGCGTTCTTCCCGGTAAAACGCCAGATATTTCTGAAGGATTCTGGGATATGTAAATCCGTTGGTTCCGCCGTTGATTACCGTATCTCCGGCAAAGGCCTGCCGGAGGGCAAAAAACTTCACGTATCCCTTCCCCAGGTTGTCCGGGGTAAAACAATGATCGCAGTCTGTGTTGCTGGCGCCCAGGAACAAATATTTCATGCCGTTTCCTCCTGCTTGGGAATTCCTTTCTCCACATTATACTATATTTTTTTCGGAATGGGTTCCCAATTAAAAAAAACTATGATACAATACCCAAGAGACAGGGATTCCCTGTCCGGAGAAAGAAAAAGGAGGACAGCAGCTTTATGAAGCATATCAAGACTTTGAATACGAAACCTCTGCAGACCACACTGAAGAAGGGCGGATGCGGGGAATGCCAGACATCCTGCCAGTCAGCATGTAAGACATCCTGTACAGTGGGAAATCAGACCTGCGAGCATAGCAAGTAATAAACATATTTCTGGGGCTGCTGCGGAAAGTAAGGCGACGCGTTTTCCGGCAGCCCTAATCTATGTCACCGGCAGATCCTGATATGAACGTTCATATCAGGTCTTTTTTCGGACAGAAAGAGCGAGAAAGGAGTAAGACTTTGGTTCATCAGTATAAGAACAACGGATACAATATTGTGCTGGATGTAAACAGCGGTTCCGTCCATGTGGTGGACGAGCTGGTTTACGATGTAATCGCGCTTCTGAATCAGAACAAAGAGCAGGAGGAGATTCTGTCCCTGCTTTCAGATAAATACGCGAAAGAAGATCTCAGGGAAGCGATGGAAGAATGCGGCCAGTTGGAACAGGAGGGCGTTCTTTTCTCCAAGGATGTGTATGAAAACGCGATCTTGGATTACAAAGCCAGGAAGACCGTGGTAAAGGCGCTTTGCCTGCATATTGCCCACGACTGCAATCTGGCCTGCCGTTACTGCTTCGCGGAGGAAGGGGAATACCATGGCCGCAGGGCGCTTATGAGCTATGAGGTCGGGAAGAAGGCGCTGGATTTTCTGATTGCCAATTCCGGTTCCAGAAGAAACCTGGAGGTGGACTTTTTCGGAGGGGAACCTCTTATGAACTGGCAGGTGGTGAAGGATCTGGTGGCTTACGGAAGGGAGCAGGAAAAGCTTCACGATAAGAAATTCCGTTTTACTCTTACCACCAACGGCGTCCTTCTTAACCAGGAAGTTATGGACTTCTGCAACCAGGAGATGGGGAATGTGGTGCTCAGCATCGACGGAAGAAAAGAGGTTCATGATTTCATGCGTCCTTTCCGGGGAGGAAAAGGCAGCTATGACAGGATCCTTCCGAAATTCAAAGCCTTCGCGGACAGCCGCAATCAGGAAAACTATTACGTGAGAGGAACGTTTACCCATTATAATCTTGATTTCTCCCAGGATGTGCTTCATCTTGCGGATCTTGGATTTAAACAGGTCTCCGTGGAGCCGGTGGTAGCCCCGGAGGACGCGGATTACGCCCTGAAGCCGGAAGACCTTCCCAAAATTCTCTCTGAGTATGACAAGCTGGCGGCGGAGATGGTAAAACGTGAGAAAGAAGGAAGAGGCTTTACCTTCTTCCACTATATGCTGGATCTTACCGGCGGGCCCTGCGTGTACAAAAGGCTTTCCGGATGCGGATCCGGAACGGAATATCTGGCAGTGACGCCATGGGGAGACCTGTATCCCTGCCATCAGTTTGTGGGAAACGAAGCGTTCCTCATGGGAAATGTGGATCAGGGGATTACCCGCACAGACCTTGTGGATGAGTTTAAATGCTGCAACGTGTATACCAAGGAAAAATGCCGGAACTGCTTCGCCAAGTTCTACTGCAGCGGGGGCTGCGCCGCGAATTCCTACAATTTCCACGGCACGATCCAGGACGCTTACGACCTGGGGTGCGAGCTGGAACGCAAGCGCGTGGAATGCGCCATTATGATTCAGGCGGCTCTCGCCCAGGAGGAGGATGAGAAAAATGAAGATCAATAAGAAAAACGCCGGTATTGTTCTGGGGATCCTGGCTGCCTTTCTGCTGCTGTTCCTTTACACGGCAGCCTTTGGATTCGGAAAGACCGGAACCGGTTCCGCCAAAAATATAAAGCTGGGCCTGGACCTTTCCGGCGGCGTGAGCATTACTTTTCAGGCAAAGGGAGAGGAAGCGCCTTCTTCCGAGGATATGAAGGACACGATCTATAAGCTTCAGCAGAGGGTGGACGCTTACGACAGCGAGGGCCAGGTATACCAGGAGGGCGAGGATAGGATCAACATCGAAATTCCGGGGGAAACGGACGCCAACGCCATTCTGGAGGAGCTTGGAAAGCCAGGTTCCCTGGAATTTAAACTGGAGGACGGAACCGTGGTTCTGGACGGCTCCCAGGTGGAGGACGCTTCTGTCCGTACGCAGGAGGACCAGATCGGAAATTCTCAGTACGTGGTTGAGCTGATCCTGACGGATTCCGGAACCCAGGCGTTTGCGGAGGCGACCAGGGAAAACCTTGGGAAAACCATTGAAATTGTGTATGACGGAGAAGTGATCAGCGCTCCGGTGGTAGAGGATGAGATCACCGGAGGCCAGGCCTATATCACCGGAATGGCGGATATCGAGGAGGCTCAGAATCTGGCTTCCTCCATCCGGATCGGAGCGCTTTCCCTGGATCTGGAAGAGATCCGGTCGAATGTGGTAGGAGCGCAGCTGGGAGAGGAAGCCATCCATACCAGCCTTTTGGCAGGCGCCATCGGGCTGGCCTTGGTGATTCTTTTGATGATCGTGGTGTACGCTCTGCCGGGCGTAGTGTCCGGGATCGCCCTGATTTTTTATGTGGCGCTGATGCTGGTGACGCTGAACGCCTTTGACCTTACTCTGACGCTCCCCGGTATTGCGGGTATTATTCTCTCCATCGGTATGGCGGTGGACGCGAATGTCATCATCTACGCCAGAATCCGGGAGGAGATCGCCGCGGGCCGTTCGGTGAGAGGCGCCATCAAGGAAGGCTTTCACAAAGCCCTTTCTGCCATTGTGGACGGAAACATCACTACGTTAATCGCCGCTTTTGTTCTGAATCTTATGGGAAGCGGAAACGTAAAAGGATTTGCCCAGACCCTTGCCCTTGGTATCGTTCTCTCCATGTTTACGGCTCTTGTGATTTCCAGGCTGATTGTGATTTGCCTTTATGAACTGGGATTCAAAAAAGAGAAGTATTATGGCAGGGAAAAAGAGCGCAAGGTCATTGATTTTGTGGGAATGAGAAAGGCTACGCTGGCCATCGCCGCCGTGGCGATTCTTGTGGGTCCGGTGTGCATGGGAATCCAGCAGGCGGCCGGAAACGCTCCTTTGAATCTGAGTATGGATTTTGTGGGTGGAACCTCCACCAGCGTTACCTTCCCGGAAGAGCTTTCGATCCAGGAGATCGACCAGGAGGTAAAGCCTATCATTGAGAATGTGACCCAGGATGCGGAGATTCAGGCACAGAAAGTGGCGGATTCCAGGGAAGTTATTTTAAAAACACGGGTGCTCTCCCTGGATGAGAGGGAAGAAGTGGCCGCGGGATTGCAGGAAGCCTTTGGGATGGAGGAAAAGGAAATTGCTTTTGAGACCATTTCCTCCACTGTCAGCAGTGAAATGCGGCGGGACGCGGTAGTGGCAGTGCTGATCGCTGCGGTCTGCATGCTGATTTACATCTGGATCCGCTTTCAGGATATCCGCTTTGCCAGCAGCGCCGTACTTGCCCTGCTTCACGATGTGCTGGTAGTATTCGCCTGCTACGCGCTGGTGCGGATTTCGGTAGGCAATACCTTTATCGCCTGTATGCTTACCATTGTGGGATACTCCATCAATGCCACTATAGTGATTTTTGACCGTATCCGGGAAAACCTGGTGCTTCTGAAAGGAAGCCCCCTTTCTAAAATTGTAAACGCGAGTATCACCGAGACGCTGACTAGAAGTATCTATACGTCTCTGACTACTTTTCTCACCATCGCGGTTCTGTTTCTCCTGGGAGTTCCCACGATCCGTGAATTCGCCCTTCCTCTGATGGTTGGAATCGTCGCGGGCGCCTTTTCTTCCGTCTGCCTGACCGGCGTGATCTGGTATCTCATGCGAGGGGGCGACAGAAAGAAGGACGCATGAAAGAAAAGTGGTTTATCACAGCCAAACGCGCGGACTTTCAGGAAATTGCCCGCACGTTTGGAATCGACCCCGTCACAGCCAGGATCATCCGAAACCGTGACGTGGTGGGAGAGGAAGCGATCCGGACGTATCTCTTAGGATCCTACGAAGATCTGGGGGATCCGGAGGCGCTGAAGGACTGCCGGAGGGCGGCGGAAATTCTTCGCGGTAAGATCCGGGAAGGGAAAAAAATCCGGATCATCGGAGATTATGACATCGACGGAGTAAACGCTTCCTATATCTTATGGAAAGGGCTGGCCCGGTGCAAGGCTCAGGCGGACTGCGAGATTCCGGACCGGATGAAGGACGGATACGGCCTGAATCTTTCTCTGGTGCAGTACGCTTTGGAGGAAGGCGTGGATACCATCGTTACGTGTGACAACGGGATATCCGCTCTGGAGCAGATCGCATACGCCAAAGCGCACGGCATGACGGTGATTGTTACGGACCACCACGAGCTTTTGTTCGCGGATAAGGAAGAAGATCTGAAGCAGCTCCCCCCCGGGAAAGAAATCCGGAAGGACGGAAGGATTTTTCTTCTTCCTGCTGCGGACGCCGTGGTGAATCCGAAACGGCCGGACTGCCCGTACCCTTACAAAAAACTTTGCGGGGCGGCGGTAGCCTGGAAACTGATTCAGGTTTTGTACCGTCTGATGGAAATCCCGCGGGAGGAAGAGAAAGAATTTCTGGAATACGCGGCTTTTGCAACGGTAGGGGATGTGATGGATCTGGACGGGGAAAACCGGATTCTGGTAAAAGAGGGGCTTCGCCGCTTTCCGGGGACCAAAAATCCGGGACTTCGGGCTCTCATGGAAGTGAACAAGCTTGCAGGGCAGGAGATTTCCTCCTATCAGATCGGATTTGTTTTAGGCCCCTGCATCAACGCCAGCGGCCGGCTGGACACGGCTAAGCGTTCGCTTCGCCTTCTTCAGTGCCAGGACCGCCAGGAAGCTCTTGCTTTGGCGTCGCAGCTAAAAGCGCTGAATGAGGAAAGAAAGGATCTGACCATGGCGGCTGTGGAGGAAGCGGACCGCCAGATTGCCGTGGAAGGACTAGCCAAAGACCGGGTGCTGGTGGCGTACCTTCCGGACTGCCACGAAAGCATCGCCGGAATTGTAGCGGGAAGAATCCGGGAAAAATATTACCGGCCGGTTTTCGTCGTGACGGACAGCCAGGAGAATCAGGAAGAGGCCAAAGGCTCCGGCCGTTCCATCGAAGGGTATTCCATGTTTGAAGAGATGGTAAAATGCGGCGATCTGTTTGAGAAGTTCGGCGGTCATCCCATGGCGGCCGGATTTACGCTGAACCGAAGCCGGATCGATGAGATGCGCAGACGCCTCAACGATTCCTGCACTCTGACCTGGGAGGATCTGATTCCCAAGATTCGCATTGACGCAGCCATGCCCTTTCATTACATCAGCGAAGAACTGATTTCTCAGCTGTCGCTTTTGGAACCCTTTGGAAAAGGGAACGAAAAGCCCCAGTTCGCCCAGAAAAACGTCCGGCTCCTTAGGGCAAGGAAGCTTGGGAAAACCGGCAATGCCACGAAATGTCTGGCCGCCGGGGAGGACGGTACGGTAATCGAAGCGCTGTATTTTGGAGACGCGGATCAGTTCCGGCAGGAACTGGAGACCGCTTTCGGGGAAGAGGAAATCCATAAGCTCTATCATGGGCTGGAAAATGAGGCGACTCTTTCCGTGGTTTACTATCCTTCTCTGAATGAATATCAGGGAAGAAAAAGCCTTCAGATTGTAATCAAAAATTATCAGCTTCCGCCAAGGAGGGAAAGATGACGGGATATGAAACGTATGATCTTATGCAGTTTTTGATGGCGGCCGGATTTGTGGCTGCGGTCCTGCTCCTGTTTGTAGCCGTTCTTGCTGTTTCCGAGTACAGAAACCGGAAGTTTCAGATGCGGCGGATTCGGAATTCCTGGGGGAAACTTCCGGACCGGAAGTATGACCCCTCGGAGTTTCTGGCCATCAGCCGCTACTATGTAAACCGGGAAACGCAGCGGTTTCAGATTGACGACATTACCTGGAACGATCTGGATCTGGATCAGATTTTTATGCTCCTGAATCATACGAATTCCTTTCTCGGCGAAGCCTGCCTCTACTATATGCTCCGGACGCCGGCTCTCGCCCCGGAGGAACTGGAGGATTTTGAGACGATGGTGTCCTGGTTCCAGAGCCATGGGGCGGAGCGGGAAAAAATGGAATACTTTTTTTCCAAAGTGGGAAAAACCGGACGCAATTCCGTTTTCGACTACATCTACAATCTGAAAGACGCCTTCTGCGGCAGTCTTTGGGTTCACGTCGGATGTATCTTCCTGATATTCGCCTCCGTGTTCCTGCTATTTCTTTCCCCTCAGCCAGGCATTCTGGCGCTTCTGGCTTCCATGGGCGTCAGCATCGGAACGTACGAGCATTATAAACGTCCCATCGCGCCTTATGTTCTGTCCTGCGTGGCGCTGCAGAAGATTTTCGCGGCGGCGGAAGAAATGGTGAAAATCGATCTTCCGATCCTCAAGGAGAAAAAAGAGATTCTGCGCAGCAAAACCGCGGGCTTTAAAAAGCTGCGGCGGAATATGGCGCTTTTGATTCTCAGCGAACAGAACGGAGGGCTTCTGGAAGGGATCGTCAATTATTTCAACAGCTGTTTTCATCTGGATCTGATTCAGTTTAAAACGGTCGTCAAGGAGATCAGCGCAGGACTGGAGGGCTTTGAGGAAATTGTGGAACTTATGGGCCGGATCGAAGCGGCCATCGCGGTGGCTTCGTTTCGGACCTGGCATCCTCTTGCTTCCGTGCCTGAACTGGAAGAGGGAAAGCTGCTCTTTGAGGCGGAAGAGATGGTACATCCGCTTTTGGAGGAGCCGGTGCCAAATTCCATCCGGACCGGACAGTGCGTCCTCCTGACCGGTTCCAACGCGTCAGGAAAATCCACGTTTTTGAAAACGGCGGCTGTGACGGCTCTGCTGGCCCAGACAATTCATACGGTAACCGCCGGACGCTACCGGGGCGGCTGTTTCCGGATCTTTACCTCCATGGCCCTCAGGGATGATCTGGCGGCAGAGGAAAGCTATTTTATGGTGGAGATCCGTTCCCTCAAGCGGATTCTGGACCGCATCGACGGGGAACCTCCCGTGCTGTGCTGTGTGGACGAAGTGCTGCGGGGAACCAATACGATCGAAAGAATCGCGGCTTCCTCCAAGATTCTGGAGAGTATGGCGGGAAAACGAATGATCTGTTTCGCGGCTACCCATGACATCGAGCTTACGTATCTTCTGGAACCTTATTTCCGAAACTGTCACTTTGAAGAAGAAGTGACGGATGAGGACGTCCGTTTTGACTATAAGTGCCGGGAGGGCAGAGCCACCACCCGGAACGCCATCCGTCTGTTAAAGCTCATGGGCTATGACGAAGCCATGATCCGCGCGGCGGAGGAGACGGCGGACCAGCTTTCCAGGCGGGAACTGATAAATTCTGTGAAGGAAATTTCCGGAAAGATGAATAAAATGTAAATGGATGGTAAAATATTGTATCGTGTATTGAAAAAAAGAGAAATTGCTATATAATATTTGTTAGCAGCAACAAACATGGTTTTTTCAGGAAAGCAGAAGGAGGGAAGAATATGGTCAGCAGACGGATTACGATTACGAATCCATCCGGCCTGCATGTAAAACCGGCAGGGGTGTTTTCCAAGGCAGCGGAAGGATGTACCTCCAAGGTAGAAGTTCTTTACGGAAACAATATCGCGAACGCCAAAAGCCTGCTGAACCTTCTGGCTGTGGCGATCCGCCCCGGAGCCGTGATTGAACTCAGATGCACAGGACCGGAAGAGGAGCGCGACCTTGAAAAAATGATCCAGGTGCTGGAGCATCTGGAATAACTCATCTGCCGGGAGAGAGAACGGCTCTTTCATAGAACAGGCCGGTGAGAAACCACAAAGGCGCATAATCCAGGCGTATGACGCCGTTGATGTGACAGCGGGAGTTGCTGTAGTCCCAGGGACAGCAGCCCCGCTTTTTTAAATAGGAGCCGCTGAGATATTCCACGGCGTAAATGCAGCACATGTAGACGAAGCCCCTGGTAAGGGGAGGATATTTTGAGAGACGGCAGGCCAGCGGCCGGAAGAAGGCGGCGGTTCCGTAGATGGGAAACATATGAAGCGAAGAGACGCCGGTGAGCTTCCTGTCATGGCTGGTGAGCGAGTGAAGACCGGTCCAGAGGATTTCCAGACACCATCCGTACATGCCGCATCGAAAAAAATCTGATTTCATTTCATTCACCTCAGAAATATTGTTTCCCCAGGCAAAAGAATTATGCAAAAGACCTTGCATTCCCTATAGGGTGTGATATAATACCCCTAAATAAATAATAGCGAAGTAGGAATCTATGCGTTAAGTGTTCATTGGATGGGGAGTCGCCGTGAAACGAAAAGTTTCCCTGCCTGTGACAGCGCGGGAGAAACTTACGATATATTTTCCGCACCCGTTGCTACATACTGTGAGAACCTCTCATAATGTGGAGCGAATATTATTTATTTGCATCTTTTTGTTGCAGTATTTTTCCCATTATGGAG
>CALWMW010000183.1 GCA_944382085.1 uncultured Lachnospiraceae bacterium
CGGCACCGCATCGGTGTAAATCAGCTCTTTCAGGTCGCTGATCAGTTTTCCTACTCTTTCTTTAATAAAAATCATAGCCTTCCTCCTTGTTCCTGTTTTCTTATCTATGCAAGTTCAGGGAGCCGCCCCGGATCATGCATCCAGTCAGACAGCTCCCCTTATCCTGAGGGCCAGATCTTTGTTTTAACGTTCTACTCTTTTATTTTCCCTTCCCATTGAAACTCGCCTTCCTCTACCGGAAGCCTTTTCTCCACGGGAAGAATTTCCGGGAACGGCTTATGGGGTTCGGTCTGGTACCAGTACGCAGTCGAAGACCAGTCATCGCTTCTGTGATTCGCGTGTCCATGCTCAATCGTCACCTTAATGGATTTTTCAAAGAGAATGGGGTCTTTGATATGGTAGCGGTAATACGTGATTTTCCCCTTCCAGTTATCCTTTCCCCCCAGGATCAGTCCATGATACGGCGCGCTGTACTCCTGCGTGGGACACCAGGCCATGTTTACATAGTCCTCGGTTCCAGTGCCATGAAGCCTGGGAGGCCACGGCTCTCCGTCAATGAAAATCATATCGTCTCCTTCTCCCGGCCAGTCCCAGAGTCCGTTGGGATTCAGGTTGTGAATGTTGATGTTGCAGCCAACGTAATGTCCTCTTCCTTCCGCTTCCATCAGGACGTAGTTCTCTTCTCCGGTGCGGTTCTCTCCGCCGAAGCACCAGTCTCTGTGAGAGCTGCAGGTCTCTTCCGGAATCCCTCTGGTCGGAAGCTCCCGGTTCCACTTCGCGTGAAAACGAAGCAGATCTGCCGGAAGGGAATCATAAGCTTCGTAATCCACATAGTAATAGAACAGAAGCTCTCTTCCGCTTTCATTCGTAATGGTCATGCGGGCAGAGCTGCCAAACGGCATAGGGAACCAGCAGTTAAAACCTCTTCCGTCCTCCGGGCTCATCTGAAGAGGTTCGCTGACAAAATTTTTGCTCATGGCATGACCCATTCCAAAGAAGTCTCCCACAGGAGCCAGAACGCTTGGCTCTTCTTCTCCGTCCCAGTAAAATTTTAAAACAGATTTCCTCAGGTAATGCTTCTCTTCGATTATATCATCGTTTGCTATTGTAATCCAGATATGAGTAACGCATCCGGCTCCTTTTGCGTCAAAAAAAGTGTAAGTCTCCCCCGGCTGCACATGAATCCGGTCATCGTTTCCTCCTGTGTGATCGTAGCTGGACGCCCGCATTCGTTTCGCGTCCCTTGCCACGGCGATGGTCGAGAGAGATGCGGGGATATACGTTTTTTCCATGATATAAAACCTCCTTATTCTATTCTTTTTATCCTTTAATACCTGATGTCTTAATTCCCTCCGTAATGTGTCTCTGGAAGACAAAAAACAGAACAATAATCGGCACGGAAGCCACACAGGACGCCGCCAGAACAAGATTCCATTCTACCGCCTGAGAACTTTTGAAATTCGCAATGGCAATCTGAACCAGCCAGAGCTCTTTGTCCTGTACGATGATCAAAGGCCATAAATAATTGTTCCAGTTCGCAAGGAAAAAAGCCACCGCCAGAGTAACCGCAATCGGTTTTGCCAGAGGCAGTACGATTCTGAGAAATACCCCAAAGTAAGATGCGCCGTCAATTTTGGCCGACTCCTCCAGCTCCCGCGGAATTCCCAGAAAAAACTGCCGAAACAAAAAGATTCCGTACGCGTTTGGAATCATAGGAATGATAATACCCCAAAGATTGTTCATCAGTCCCATTTCTTTTACGATGACAAACAGCGGAATCATAATGACAGAAAAGGGAATCATGAGGGTACTGATAATCCAGGTAAATATGATTTTCTTTCCTTTGAATTCCAGTCTGGCCAGGGCGTACCCGGACATCGCGTGGAAGATCAGCGCGACCACCGTTACAATGGTAGCGACAAAAAAGGAATTCCAGATATTCACTCCCAGGCTTTCTTCCGTAAATACCGTAATATAATTATCCAGCGTAAGGGTAGAGAGTTTCGGAAGCAGTTCCATATTAAAAACATCCTCTGTCTCCTTGAAGGAACTGATTACCATAACGTAAACCGGAAAAACAATGATCAGGGCAATCACCGTCATCAGAGCAATCAATAACCCCTGACGGACTCTTTTTTTCTTTCTCATCAGTCCGTTCCCTCCCCGCTTCTCATTATTTTCATCTGTACCAGAGTCAATGCCATTATGATGATAAACAGCACAAATGCCAGTGCGGAAGAATATCCAAGCTCAAACGTAGTAAACGCCTTCTCATAGATATACAACACCGATGTGGTCGTGGCGCTCGCCGGTCCTCCCGCTGTCATAACATTTATCAGGTCAAAGGCCTGAAAGGCCCCAATGGCGCACATTACCAGGACGAAAACGCTGGTTTCTTTAATCAGCGGAATCGTAATGGTAAAGAATCGCTGAACCGCTCCGGCTCCGTCAATCTCCGCCGCCTCATAGTAATCTTTCGGAATGTCTTTTATCGCCGCGAGGAAAAGAATCGTATTATACCCTAAAACCAGCCAGATTCCCACCACTGCTACAGAAGGAAGCGCCTGACTGGTAGACGCCAGGAATCTCTGCTTTTCTCCTCCCGCCCATACAAGGATCTGATTCAGGAAGCCGTTCATGGGATTGTACATGAAGGACCAGATAATACCCGCAATGACCGTAGAGATCGCATAGGGAAGGAAAATCGCCGTCCGGAAGAACGACTGAAGCTTCCCGTGCAAAGCGTTCAGCAGCGCCGCCAGCAAAAGCGCAAGGACAAAAACGCCGGGTACATACATCAGAGCGTATTTTATCGTAGTCCAGATGCTGTTGATAAACCTCTGGTCTTTTATCATCCGCGTATAATTGTCCAGACCGGTAAAAACCATATCAGACAGTCCGTTCCAGTTATGCAGACTGATGTAAAACGCATAGATAATCGGGATAAAGACGAAAACCAGCAGTCCCAGAACATCCGGCAGAAGCATTCCATACGCAGTCAGCGCCTCTTTGTTCCATTTCCGGACGCCTTTTCTTTTTTTCAAGATCAATCACCCCTCTTTTCTTCTGAAAAAAATTGCCGCAGAGCCAGAGATTCCGAAGTCCTCTGTAACCTTACCCTCCGCGGCAATTTATTACTTAACTCTTTTTGCTGCCCCTATACCTTCAAAATCAACAAACGTTTTCCTTTAAAGAGCTCCCTCGTAGGTGCTAAGGAAATCATTTACCTGTGCTTCCGCGTCCGCAATACAGTCTTCTACGCTTATGCTGGTGTCAAAGTATGCCGTCTGCAGCATATCCTGAAGGATTGTGGATACCTCCGCCGGAAGTCTCATCTCAGGCTTTTCTGTACCAAGAACCTGGGTTGTAAACACCTCTTTCAGCCCTTCGTTGTAGAACTCTTCATTTGCTTCCGTAATGGAGTTTCTGGGTGCGTATGCGAATTTAATATCCGTACACCACTGTTCCATTCTTGCCGGGTCGTCTCCAAACATCCACACCGCGAATTCTGCCGCTTCTTCCGCGTATTCGGAATTCGCGTTGGCGCAGATCTTCCAGCCGCCTGCTACCGATGCCGCCTCTCCGCCTTCCGGAGTGGGAAGGGGCGCGACTCCGATATTATCAACGGAATCCGGACAATTCTTTTCAATATGGGAGATCGCCCAGGTTCCGTCAATCTGCATCGCCGTTTCTCCT
>CALWMW010000184.1 GCA_944382085.1 uncultured Lachnospiraceae bacterium
CGGGGAAGCTGTGGTATACTAAAAAAGTACCAGATTTGATAAAATTGTACCGGGTAAGAAAGATGGAAAAAGGACGATTTGAGCGGGAGACCAGGGAAAACCTGGCGGATTATATTGTAAAGAGCCGGGAAGACGCCGGGTTTCATACGCCTCAGAGCTATGAGGAGCAGCTTTCCGGAGCCATTGAACAGGGAAACCTTGGGCTTCTGGAGCTTCTTCTGCGCCAGACGGTGACGGGCCGCCTGGGCGTGCTGTCCCAGGATCCCGCAAGGCAGGTCCGGTATCTGTTTGTCACCATGGCGTCTGTGGCGGCCAGAGCCGCCATGCGGGGCGGGCTGAGCTACGAGGCCGCCTGTTCCATGGCGGATATTTACTGCCAGAGGATGGACGCGATGTCTGACTTTGACAAGATGGAAGAACTGCGCGTCCAGATGTTTCTGGATTTCTGTCAGGAGGTGGCCAGGAAAAGAACGGAGACGTATTCCCATCTGGTGCGAAGCTGCTGCGATTATATCCAGAAACACACCCATGAGAACATCTGCCTGAGGGATCTGGCGAAGCTGTGCCATTACAGCGAGAGACGCCTCTCCTGGAAATTCCGCCAGGAGACCGGAATTCCCATTGTGGACTATATTCACAGAGAAAAGCTGGAAGAAGCCAGACTCCTTTTGCTGCACAGCGACTATACCATCAATGAAATCGCCGGTTTTCTCGGCTACGCCAACCAGAGCTATTTCACCCGGAAGTTCAAAGAACTCTACGGGGAAACGCCCAGAGCTCTGCGGACGGCGAAAAACTGCTTGACAAATCCGGATAAACAGGGTACTTTATAGAACGAACAAGTAAATAAAAGCTTTTCTCTTATTCAGAGTGGTGGAGATACAAAGGATCTGTGAAGCCACGGCAACCCCCATTGCGGAAGGTGCCAACCTGAGCGAGTGAACTCGAACAATAAGGGGATTTGATGATTGAAAATTGAGTCCGCCTTTTCGGCGGCTTTTTTTCTGCCTTCAAACTAAACCTGCGGGGATCCGGACAGAATTCCCGCCCCGAAACACAGAGAAAAGCTGCGCTTTGCAGCAAAGCAGAAAGGACGATACAAATGGAAAAACGCTTATTTACTTCAGAATCCGTAACAGAAGGCCATCCGGATAAAATGTGCGACCAGATCTCGGACGCCATTCTGGACGCTTTGATGGAGCAGGATCCCATGAGCCGGGTCGCCTGCGAGACGGCTACCACCACAGGCCTGGTGCTGGTGATGGGAGAGATTACCACGAAAGCGTACGTGGATATCCAGAAGATCGTGCGGGACACGGTGCGGGAGATCGGATACACCAGAGGAAAATACGGGTTTGACGCCGATACCTGCGGCGTGATTACCGCCATCGACGAACAATCCGCCGACATTGCCCTGGGCGTGGACAAAGCCCTGGAGGCCAAGGAGAACAGTATGTCGGAGGATGAGATCGAGGCCATCGGAGCCGGAGACCAGGGAATGATGTTCGGCTACGCCTCCAACGAGACGCCGGAGTATATGCCTTATCCCATCCAGCTGGCGCACAAGCTGGCCAGACAGCTTACCAAGGTGCGCAAAGACGGAACGCTTTCCTATCTCCGGCCGGACGGGAAAACCCAGGTGACCGTAGAGTACAATGAGGAGGGAAAGCCTGTCCGCCTGGACGCGGTGGTGCTTTCTACTCAGCATGATCCGGACGTGACCCAGGAGCAGATTCACAGGGACGTCAAAAAGTACGTCTTTGATCCCATAATTCCGGCGGATATGGTGGACGGGGAAACGAAATTTTTCATCAATCCCACCGGCCGGTTCGTAATCGGAGGTCCCCACGGAGACAGCGGCCTTACGGGAAGAAAGATCATTGTAGACTCCTACGGCGGATACGCCCGCCACGGCGGCGGAGCCTTTTCCGGAAAGGACTGCACCAAGGTGGACCGCTCCGCGGCTTATGCCGCCCGGTATGTGGCCAAGAACCTGGTGGCGGCAGGACTGGCGGACAAATGCGAGATACAGCTGTCCTACGCCATCGGCGTGGCGCAGCCCACTTCCATCATGGCGGATACCTTTGGGACCGGAAAGCTCTCAGATGAAAAGCTGACCGAGATCATCCGGGAGAATTTTGATCTGCGCCCCGCAGGCATTATCCGGATGCTGGATCTGCGCAGGCCGATTTACAAACAGACCGCGGCGTACGGACATTTCGGAAGGGATGACCTGGATCTTCCCTGGGAGAAAACCGATAAGGCGGAAATCCTGAAAAAATATCTGAACTGATCTGCATGAACCGACAGCAGGAGGCTTCCAGGGCCTCCTGCTGCGTTTTTTAGAAAAAATTTAGAGAAAAGCTTTCCGGGGTGTGGTATACTCAATAAAAGCAAACGGCAAGGAGGAAGTATGAAGCTGAAGACAAGGCTGATCATAGCCTTTTTTATTATCATCCTTGTTCCTTTTTTTCTGTTCGCCCTGGCATTCCTGGGGCTTGGCAGCTATCAGAAGCAGATCATCGAAGAGAACTACGGCGTCCCCATTTCTTTGCAGGAACTGTCCGACAGCATGCGGATCATGGGAAAATCCACACAGACCATTTTTGAAGAACTGAAAGAACAGGCCCAGAAAGACGCCGATTTTTTCCTGGACCGGATCTATCTGGACAGCGTCAACGAGATCCTGGGACAGCGTTTTTCCTGGCTTCTGGTGCGCAAGGACGGGGAGATTTACTACAACGGATCCGGCGAGAAAGAGGAGGTAGCAAAGCTGATGGAAGTCCTCCCGGACTACCGGGGCTACAGCAGCTCTTCCGACGGCGGCTCCTACATCGGCAGGGACATCCAGGCCTTTGTGAAGCAGATGGACCTTCACTTCGGAGACGGAAGCCAGGGGAGCGTGTTTATCATCTCTTCGGTAAAGGCGCTGGGAGAGAGCCTCAAGAAGTTTTCCGTGGATCTGCTTCTGGCCACGGCGGTGATCCTGGTCTTTACGGCGATGATTCTGATCGCCTGGATCTATACGGGCTTTAACGCGCCGTTGAAGAAGCTGCGGGAAGCGACGCACCGGATTAAGGAGGAGGATTTCGATTTTGAACTCCAGGTCTCCGGAAAAGGCGAGCTGTGCCAGCTGTGCCGGGACTTTGACGAGATGCGCCGGAGGCTGAAGGAGCAGGCGGAGCAGAAGGAGATCTTTGACCGGCAGAGCAAGGAGCTGATCAGCAACATTTCCCACGACCTGAAGACCCCCATCACGGCGGTGAAGGGCTACGTGGAAGGGATTATGGACGGAGTGGCGGACACGCCGGAGAAGATGGACCGGTACATCCGGACGATTTACATCAAGGCCAACGATATGGACCGGCTGATCAACGAGCTGACCTTCTATTCCAAGATCGACACGAACCGGATCCCCTACAATTTCAACAAAATCAACGTCTCGGATTATTTCGACGACTGCGCGGAGGAAGTCGGCCTTGAGCTGCGGGAGCGGGAAATCTCCTTCTCCTATATCAACACCGTGGAGGAGGATACGCTGATCATCGCGGACGCGGAGCAGCTGAAGCGGGTGATCAACAACATCATCAGCAATTCCGTGAAATATATGGATAAGCCCAAAGGCGTGGTGCAGATCCGGGTCCGGGATGTGGGAGATTTCATCCAGGTGGAGATCGAGGACAATGGAAAAGGCATTCCCACCAAGGAGCTGCCGGCGATCTTCGAGCGGTTTTACCGCACAGATCTGTCCCGGAACTCTTCTCAGGGAGGAAGCGGCATCGGTTTGTCCATTGTGAAGAAGATCATTGAGGATCACGGAGGGAGAATCTGGGCCAACAGCAAGCTGGGAGAAGGCACCACCATGTGTTTTGTGATCAGAAAGTATCAGGAGGTACCGGTTTATGAGTAAAATCTTAATTGTAGAAGACGAAGTGGCGATCGCGGATCTGGAGCGGGACTATCTGGAGCTTTCCGGCTTCCAGGTGGAGACGGAGCATTCCGGGGACCAGGGGCTGAAGCGATCCCTGGAGGAGGACTTTGATCTGATCATCCTGGATCTGATGCTGCCGGAGGTGGACGGGTTTGAGATCTGCCGGCAGATCCGCCAGGTGAAAAACATTCCCATTATTATGGTTTCCGCCAAGAAGGACGACATTGACAAGATCCGGGGCCTGGGCCTGGGAGCGGACGACTATATGACGAAGCCCTTCAGCCCCAGCGAGCTGGTGGCCAGGGTGAAGGCTCATCTGGCCCGATATGAGCGGCTGGTGAACAGCAATGTCCAGGAGAACGACATCGTGGAGATCCGGGGGATCAAGATTGACAAGACGGCCAGGAGAGTCTGGGTAGACGGGGAAGAGAAGGCGTTTACCACGAAAGAATTCGATCTTCTGACCTTTCTGGCTCAGAATCCCAACCATGTGTTTACCAAGGAACAGCTCTTCAAGGAGATTTGGGATATGGAGTCCATCGGGGATATCGCCACGGTAACGGTTCACATCAAAAAGATCCGGGAAAAGATTGAAAAACAGTCTTCCAAACCCCAGTATATTGAGACGATCTGGGGCGTGGGATATCGCTTCAAACTGTAAAAATCTGTTGAGAAGATAGGGAAAATAGGTTATACTAAAACTATCATTTTAGGAACGGAGAGCAGGGACTCCAATTTCCTGCAAATATGAGAGAAGGATGTGGTGTGAGATGAAACGAGTTGGGTTATTGACCAGCGGCGGCGACTGCCAGGCGCTGAACGCCACCATGAGAGGCGTTGTGAAGGGACTTTCCAGCAACCTTACCGAGCTGGAGGTTTACGGTTTCATGAACGGTTACAAGGGATTGATTTACGGCGACTACCGGCTTCTGACTTCCAGAGATTTTTTTTTTTTTTTCACCAAGGGCGGCACCATCCTGGGTTCTTCCAGACAGCCCTTTAAGCTTATGAGAGAGCCGGACGAGAAGGGCCTGGACAAGGTGGAGGCCATGAAGCAGAACTACTACAAGCTGCGCCTGGACTGCCTGGTGATTCTGGGCGGCAACGGCACGCAGAAGACGGCGAACCTGCTGAGAGAGGAAGGGCTGAACATCATCCACCTTCCCAAGACCATTGACAACGACATTTACGGAACCGATATGACCTTCGGTTTTTACAGCGCGGTAAACATTGCCACAGACGCCATCGACTGTATCCACACCACGGCAGCGTCCCACAACCGCGTCTTTATCGTAGAGGTTATGGGACATAAGGTAGGCTGGCTGACGCTGTATTCCGGTATTGCGGGCGGCGCGGATATTATCCTGATTCCGGAGATCCCCTACGACATCAAGAAAGTGGTGGAAGCCATTGACAAGCGTACCAAGGCCGGCAAGGGATTTACGGTGATCGCCGTAGCCGAGGGCGCGATCTCCAAAGAGGACGCCAAGCTCAGCAAGAAGGATTTCAAGAAGAAGATGGAGCAGCGACAGTACCTGTCCGTGGCTTACGAGCTGGCGGACGAGATCCGCAAGCACAACGGGCCGGAGGTGCGCATCACCGTTCCGGGGCATACCCAGCGAGGCGGGAGCCCCTGTCCTTACGACCGGGTTCTGTCTACCAGAATCGGCGTGACGGCTGCGGAGATGATTCTGAACGAAGAGTACGGATACATGGTAGCCATCGTCAACGGCAAGATGAAGAAGGTTCCTCTTGGAGAAGTGGCCGGCAAGCTGAAGACGGTTTCTCCCAAGGATCCGATTATCAAAGAGGCGAAGCTTCTGGGCATCAGCTTCGGAGACTGACCGAGAGAAAAGAGAGAAAAGAAAAAGCGGCAGGCCTTAGGCCTGCCGTATCACGCGGGGCTGCCGCACTGTTCCCGAAACCGGGAAGGGGCGTCAGCTTCTTTGCGGTAAGGAGAAACGCGCGCTATGAGTTATACGGCACTGTACCGGAAATTCCGGCCGGGCACCTTTGAGGATGTCAAAGGCCAGGACCCTATTGTAAAGACATTAAAAAATCAGCTTACCGCGGACCGGATCGGCCACGCCTATCTTTTCTGCGGGACGAGAGGCACCGGAAAGACCTCCATCGCGAAAATTTTTGCCAGGGCCGTCAACTGTGAGAATCCCAGGAACGGGAGCCCCTGCAACGAATGCCCCTCCTGCCGGGCGATTCTTTCCGGCTCCTCTATGAATGTCATAGAGATCGACGCGGCTTCCAACAACGGCGTAGACAACATCCGGGAGATCCGGGAAGAGGTTTCCTATCCTCCGGTGGACGCGAAGTACAAGGTTTATATTATCGACGAGGTACACATGCTGTCCATCGGCGCGTTCAACGCGCTCTTAAAGACGCTGGAAGAACCGCCCTCTTATGTGATCTTTATTCTGGCCACCACAGAATCCCACAAGATTCCGGTGACCATTCTCTCCCGGTGTCAGCGGTACGATTTTAAACGGATCAGCCAGGATACGATTCTGGCGCGGCTGGAGGAGCTGGCGGAGCGGGAACAGGTAAAGGCGGAGGAAAAGGCGCTTCGCTACATCGCCAAAAAGGGAGACGGCTCCATGCGGGACGCCCTGAGCCTTATGGATCAGTGCATCGCCTTTTACCTGGGCGAGCCTCTGACCTATGATAAGGTGCTGGAAGTGCTGGGGGCGGTGGACACGGAGGTGTTCAGCCGGCTTCTCAGGAAGATTCTCAAGGAGGACATCACGGGGGCCGTCCTTTCCCTGGAAGAGCTGATTATGGAGGGAAGGGACCTTACCCAGTTTGTCAATGATTTTACCTGGTATCTGAGAAACCTTATGCTGGTAAAGAGTTCCCAGGATATGGAGGACATCCTGGATGTCTCCGCGGAGAACCTGGAACAGCTGCGGGAAGAAGCTTCCATGATCCGGGAGGATACCCTGATGCGGTTTATCCGGATTTTTTCAGAGCTTGCCGGAACCATCCGCCTCGCTTCCAACAAGCGGGTGCTTCTGGAGATGGCGCTGATCAAGCTGTGCAAGCCGCAGGCGGAGCGGGATGAAATCTCCCTTCTGGAACGGATCCGCCGTCTTGAGCGGGGGATGAACCGGATCCTTTCCGGGGAAGCGGCCGTGAGAACGCAGGCGGCCGGCGAGCCGGACGGCGTTCCTTTCGCCGAAGCGGACGGAATCCCTGCTTTGGGGGAACCCACGCCGCAGGAGCAGGAATATAAAAAAGCGGCGCCGGAGGATCTGAAGCGGGTGAAATCCATGTGGAAGAGCATTGTAGCGGAGACCAGCGGCAGATTCCGGGTGGTGCTGGCGGCGGCGGAACCGAAATACAACGCGCAGGATCCGGAGGACAACCGGCTTTTCGTGGTGTTCGCGGATTTTCTGGCGGAATCCTATCTCAACAGCAAAGAGCACAAAGAACTGCTGGAACAGATCATCCGGGACAAGGCAGGCTGCGAGACGGAGGTGACCTTCGTTCTGGCGGAGGACGAGGGTCTGCAGAAGGGGAACCTGTCTTCCATCGATCTGGAGGAAAGAATAAAAGAATTTATTCATACAGATATAGAAATTGAAGAAGAAAACTGATAGAATGAAACGAGCCTTGCATTAAATTTATTTCAGGAGGTAAAGAGATGGCGAAAAGAGGCGGATTTCCCGGAGGAATCCCAGGGAATATGAATAATCTTATGAAACAGGCCCAGAAGATGCAAAAGCAGATGGAAGAAAACCAGAAAGCCCTGGAGGAGAAGGAATTCACGGCCAGCGCCGGCGGCGGCGCGGTGGAGGTTACGATTTCCGGGAAAAAAGAAGTGACGAAAATCAAACTTTCGGAAGAAGTGGTGGATCCGGACGACATTGAGATGCTGGAGGATCTGATCATGGCGGCTACCAACGAAGCCCTCCGCAAAGTGGAGGAAGAGACGGCTTCTGTTATGTCGAAGCTTACCGGCGGACTAGGAGGCTTTGGATTCTGATGGATTATTACGGAAGCCAGATGTCCAGGCTGATTGAGCAGCTTTCGTCTCTTCCGGGAATCGGGGGAAAGTCTGCTCAGCGGCTGGCTTTTCATATTATCCATATGCCCAAGGAGAGGGTGGAGCAGCTTTCCAGGACGATTCTGGAGGCCAGAAACAATGTGCGGTACTGCAGCCGCTGCTGCACGCTTACCGATCAAGAGGTCTGCCCCATCTGCAGCGATCCCGCCAGGGATCAGAAGACCATTATGGTAGTAGAGAACACCAGGGATCTGGCGGCGTATGAGAAGACCGGAAAATACGAGGGCGTTTACCATGTGCTTCACGGCGCGATTTCTCCCATGCTGGGGATCGGCCCTTCGGACATCCGGCTGAAAGAGCTGATGCAGCGCCTTCAGGGGGAGGTGGAGGAAGTGATTATCGCCACGAACTCCAGCCTGGAAGGAGAGACGACCGCCATGTATATCAGCAAGCTGATTAAACCCACAGGCATTAAAGTAAGCCGGATTGCCAGCGGCGTTCCGGTGGGCGGCGATCTGGAGTATATTGACGAGGTAACGCTTCTGCGGGCGCTGGAGGGGCGTACGGAGCTGTAGCTCTGGCCCGTTCCGGGTAAAGCATGGCCCAGGCGCCGGCAATGCACACGGCGATGGTTTCCGCCATGGAGGCTACCAGGGAAAGGCGTGCCGTCTGAAGGGCCAGATACGGCTGGCTGCCGTCCTTGCCGGTGATGCCGGTGATGGCGATATCCCCTGCCCTGGGCAGAGCCTTGCTCACTCCGGAACCGGGGCTGAGACTGCCGGGGCGCACGGAGATTTTTCCAATTTCACAGGAACTTCCAAGAGAAGCATCGACTGCGATCACAGGACTGCGGGGATGCTTTTTTTTGATCTTTTCCAGGTTTTTTTCCAGGTTAAGGGCGTGTACGGGAGCTTCCAGTGTTCCGTAGACCGGAAGCGGACGGCTGCGAAGCAGGATCGATCCGGTCAGAGGCCCCAGGCTGTCCCCGATGATCCGGTCGGTTCCGATGCACAGAACGACAGGAGGAGTCTGTCCCAGTTCTGACAGAAGAAAAAAGAGCTCCCGGCAGAGGGTATCGCGTGCGTTCATATCTGAATTCCTTTTTTCCATTAGTTTATCCGTGGGGAGACGGAAGTATACAGAAAAAAGTTTTTGTTTTTGTCCATGAAACACTAAATTCCGCATAGAGTATATGGTAAGGTAAAGCTGTTTGGAAAAGGAGTGAGGAGTATGGAAAAGCAAACGGGGCTGCCTAAAAATATACGCCAGATCGGAGAGATTGACAGGGAAAGGAAAATCTGCCTGGAAGACTATGTGATGACCTGTATTCGGAAAAAAGAGGGTCAGGAGAGCTTTCTGGGCGTCTTTTTTGGAGAAAAGCGGGAGGAAGAAGGAGAGATCTATCTGTATATCCGGGGGATCCTGGAGGCGCAGGGAGAGAACGGGGAGGAACTGCGGACGAGAATCGAAGAGCCGAAAAAAGAGTATTTTCCGGACTGGGAGGCGGTGGGATGCTGTGTGATCGGCGCCTATCCTCCCGGAAGACTGGAGCAGCTTGCCGCGGTTCTGCCCCAGGCGGGAACGTTTCTTTATCATCTCCAGGAGCAGGAAGAGACGCTCTACTGGAGGGAAGGAGAAAAATACAGGAGCCTGAAGGGATATTTTATCTTTTATGAGCAAAACCGGCAGATGCAGGAATATCTTGCGGATCTGTTTCCGGAGGACCGGGTGGAAAAGGAAAGCCTACCAGACAAGGCGATCAAAAGCTTCCGCAAAAAAATAGAGGGAAAAGAGCAGAAACGGGCCGCGGGATTTCTCAAGATTGCCAGCTCCTTTTTCGTGGTCACGGTGCTGGTGATCGGAACCATCGCGGTAAACCGGCTGGATGAGATACGGAACACCTCCGGATTCCGGGAAGAGGAGACGAAGCAGCAGGAACCGGAACAGCAGGAACCGGAACAGGAGGTATATCAGCAGGAGGTGGCGGAACCTCTTTCTGAGACGGCGCTTCCTCAGACGGAAGCCGAGGAGTCCTTTGAAACAGAGGAGACCGGGGCCGCGGCGGGAACCTGGGAGACGGAAGACGTCTCCGCGACCGGAGAAACCCAGGAAGAAACCGAGGAATCCCCGGAGGAATCTTTTGAAGCCTCGGCCCAGGCCCGGCAGATCCGCTCTTCCTACGTAATCAAAGAGGGAGACACGCTGGCGGATATCTGTACGAAATATTACGGAAATCTGGACCGGCTTTCGGAGCTTTGCCAGCTGAACGCCATTACAGACGCCGATCTTGTGGTGCCCGGCCAGAAAATCATGCTGCCCTGAAGGTTGCGTTTAAAAGCGGTTTCTGTTATATTATATGCCAGCGAAGGAAAACAGGGCACTGAGGTAACGAGCGATGAAAAAGGATCAATGGAAAGCGTTTTTCCAAAAAACAATACAAAAACTTGCGTTTCTCAAACCGGGGGAGGATCCCCAGGAGGAGGAAGAGGAGCTGGAAGTAGAAGAGAAGGAGCTGTCTTCCGGCAGCGCTTCCGTAAGGGATCTGCCGGAAGGGGATCTGAGACAGAAGCTCAGGCTGCACAGAACCTTTGCCAGAAAGCGGCAGGTGCTTCTGCTTGCGGCCGCGGTCTGCCTGGTCCTGGTGTTTTACCTGTACAATACGTTCTTTCAGTTTCACGATTATATTATATCAAATTCCTATGAGAATCAGGCGTCTTCCGGCACACAGTATCTGCGGATGGGAAAGCATATCCTGAAATACAACTCAGACGGAGTTTCCTACGTAACGGCCAAGAACGAGCAGGAGTGGAGTCTTACCTACAGCATGCAGTCGCCCATCGCCGACGTCTGCGGGACGACGGTGGCCATTGCGGAGCAGCAGGGAACGCAGGTGTATGTGATCAACGAAGACGGACTGGTGGACAGCTTCGAGACGACCCTTCCCATTCTGAAGGTGCGGGTGTCAAAGCAGGGCGTGGTGGCCGTCGTCCTCCAGGAAGAGGACGTCACCTGGGTCAATATGTTCCAGCCTGACGGGACGCCTGTGGTAAACGATAAAACGACGGTTTCCGAATCCGGCTATCCCATTGACATCGATCTCTCTCCGGACGGCGAGCGGCTGCTGGTGTCCTATCTGGAAATGGCAGAGGGGACGCTGAAAAGCAGCGTGGTGTTCTATCATTTCGGGCCGGAAGGAGAAGCGGCGGAGAATCACGTGGTTGGCAGCGCGCAGTACGACGGAACGGTGATTCCCATTGTAACCTTCTGCGGAAACAGCAGGGCGGTGGCGGTAAGAGACGACGGGTTCACGGTGTTTAACGGTGAGAACAGTCCCAAGGCAGGAGCGGAGATCACCTTTGACCAGGAGATAGTAAGCTGTTTTTACGACGATTCCTATATTGGCTTTCTCTTTGACAGCGAAGAGGAGGATTCGGAATACCGGATGGAGCTGTACAGCCAGCGGGGAAGAAAGAAGGCGGAGGGACATCTGCCGGGCGGCTTCCGGGAAATCAAGCTGGAGAACGGACAGATCCTGGTTTACAGCGACAGCAGCATAGCCGCCTATACCACAGGCGGCAGACTCCGGTTCTCCTCCCCCTATGAAAAAGAGGTGGAAGAATTCTTCTATTTCTCAGAATTCAGACGGTATATGGTGGTCACCAAAGACAGCTTTGACCGAATCCGGATCGTCTGAAGAAAAAAAGAAAGCTCAGGAAGAAAGAGGATTTTATGAACATACTTGAAGTTGTAATCGCGGCGGCGTTCGTTTTGTTCGCGGCGGCGGGATTTTACAGAGGTTTCATCAAAAAGTTCGCATCTATGGCGGCCCTTGTGCTTTCGATTGTGCTGGTTGCGGTATTTCTTCCCTATATTTCCGCGTTTCTGCGGGATCATACGCCGGTGTACGACACCATCGTAAAGCAGTGCAGCCAGGCGGTCCGGGAGCAGACTTCCGCAGTCCTTGCCGGAAGCGCAGGAGGGACCGGAGAAGAAACGGGACTGGATCTGGACCGGGAACAGATCAAAGAGATCCTGGAGGAGCATGGATACGACAGCGCTCTGGTGGACGGCCTGAGCGATGAGCAGTTGGAAAGCTATGTGCAGCAGTATGCGGGGAGCTATCTTGCGCAGAGCGGGCAGGAGCAGGACGCGGCGCAGCCCGGCCGTCTGGAGCAGATGGAGATGATTGAGAATCTCCCTCTTCCCCAGCTTCTGAAAGATCTGCTTCTGGATCACAACAACGAAGAAGGGTACGAGAATCTTCAGGTTAACAATTTTCAGGATTATATCGTCCATTTTATCTCCACGATTATTCTGAACCTGATATCCTTCCTGGCGGCGGTGATCCTGGTAAGGCTTCTGCTGTGGGGCGCCATCGCCGCGCTGGATCTCCTTTCGCATATCCCGGTGCTCAGTTTTCTGAACCGCCTCGCGGGACTTCTCCTGGGACTGGTCCAGGGACTGTTCTGGCTGTGGGTGTTCTTCCTTCTCCTGTCGGTATGTTCCGCGACGGAGATCGGGATGCAGCTTATGTCCATGGTGCAGCAGAGCGCTCTGCTTGGCGGTCTGTATGAAAAGAACCTGTTTCTGCAGATCGTACTGCAGGCGGCCACACTGTTCTTATAGGAAGGAACAGAGAAAGAAAGAAAAAAACAAAACAAGGGGTTGACAGGAAAAGGGGAGCGTGCTAATATATAAAAGCTGCGCCGGACAAGCGGCGCGACACGGACTTTGATAACTGAACAGTGAAACAACCTCGAAAATTCTGAAGAGAATTTCAAAATTGAGGAACTGACCTTATAAACAGTAAAGGGAAGATAGCCAAAGGTTTATCGGACCGGGAAAGAACAT
>CALWMW010000185.1 GCA_944382085.1 uncultured Lachnospiraceae bacterium
CCGACCTTCGGATATGATGCGAACAGCGACGCTGTAGCGGCTATCGCAGAGGGCTACGGCGGAACCATCAGCCAGCACGCAGACGTACAGGCTTACCTGACCCTTCGCGTTCTTCGTAACGCACTGGACGGCGTAGACATTGACACCGGTATCGGAACCGCAGATGAGGCGGGCGACGTTCCGACCGACGACGTATACGTATACAATGAAGAGCAGCGTTCCTACTACGCACTGAATGTAGCGGTTACCGCTGAGAACTATGAAGATTTCCTGGATTCCACCGTTGTTTACGCACCGGTATCCAATCAGCTGGATGAGGCTGAGCACGCAAGAAAGAGCGTATGGCTGAACATCTACAACGCAGCCGACAACTTCCTTGGATCTACCTATCAGCCGCTGCTTCAGAATTACGATGATCTTCTGAACCTTGACGTTGAGTACATCGGCGGCGACGGACAGACGGAGTCCAACATCACCAACCGTCTTGGAAATCCGAGCCAGTACGACGCTTTCGCGATCAACATGGTTAAGACAGATAATGCAGCTTCTTATACATCTCTGCTTAGTCAGTAATATCAGCCTGAACCAGGCGGTTGCTGTGACGGAGTGAACAGTAGCAAAGCAGATTTATTAGGGAGAAGAAATTCTCCCTAATCTTATTATTCTTGATAAATAGGAGTAAAAAAATGGCAGATAAGAAAGATGATATTGTCTTATCGATACGCGGAATGAGCAAGTCCTTCGGCAGAAACCGGGTTCTGGACCATATCAACCTGGATGTGAAGCGGGGGACGGTAATGGGGCTCATGGGGGAAAATGGAGCCGGAAAGTCTACCATGATGAAATGTCTTTTCGGTACCTACCAGAAGAATGAGGGAACCATTTTCCTGGACGGGAAGGAAGTAAGCTTCTCCGGGCCTAAGGACGCTCTTGAAAACGGCATCGCCATGGTGCATCAGGAGCTGAACCAGTGTCTGGAGCGGAACGTGATCGATAATTTATTCCTGGGCCGTTATCCTGTGAACTCCATGGGCGTAGTGGATGAAGGCAGAATGAAAAAAGAAGCTTCCGAGCTTTTCCGGAAGCTGGGCATGACGGTGAATCTTACCCAGCCCATGCGGAACATGTCGGTATCCCAGAGACAGATGTGTGAAATTGCCAAGGCAATCTCCTACAACGCCAAGGTGATCGTTCTGGACGAGCCGACCTCATCCCTGACGGTGCAGGAGGTAAACAAACTCTTTGAGATGATGCGGATGCTGAAATCTCAGGGAATCGCCCTGATCTATATTTCTCACAAGATGGATGAGATATTTGAAATCTGTGATGAGATTTCGGTGCTCAGAGACGGTAATCTTGTTATGACCAAGAGCGCTGGAGATACCAATATGAACGAGCTGATCGCGGCTATGGTAGGCCGTTCTCTGGAAAACCGCTTCCCGCCGGTGGACAACCAGCCGGGAAAAGTGATTCTTTCCATCCAGCATCTGTCTACCAAGTTTGCGCCCCACCTTCAGGATATTACCTTTGACGTAAAGGAAGGAGAAATTTTCGGACTGTACGGACTGGTGGGAGCCGGAAGGACAGAGCTTCTGGAAACGATCTTCGGAGTCCGCACCAGAGCGGCCGGGCGGGTATACTTTAACAACCGTCTGATGAACTTTAAGAGCGCCAGGGAGGCTATGGATCACGGTTTTGCCATGATTACGGAGGAACGTAAGGCCAACGGGCTTTTCCTCAAGACAGACCTCACGTTCAATACCACCATCGCGAACCTGGATCAGTACAAATCCGGCGTTGCCCTTTCTGATACCAAGATGGTAAAAGCGACGGCGAAAGAGATCAAGATCATGCATACCAAATGTATGGGGCCGGACGATATGATTACCAGTCTTTCCGGCGGAAACCAGCAGAAGGTGATCTTTGGAAAATGGCTGGAGCGGGCGCCTCAGGTATTCATGATGGATGAGCCCACCAGAGGAATTGACGTAGGAGCGAAGTACGAAATCTATGAGCTGATTATCCAGATGGCGAAAGAGGGAAAAACGATTATTGTGGTTTCTTCTGAGATGCCGGAAATTCTGGGCATAACGAACCGGATCGGCGTTATGTCAAACGGACATCTTTCTGGAATCGTAAATACGAAAGAGACGAACCAGGAAGAGCTTTTAAGGCTCAGTGCAAAATATCTATAGAGGGAGAAGGATGGATATGGCGAACGGAAATAGTAATATCCTTACGGCTGAGCAGGAAATGAAGCTGCGCCAGCCCATCGACGAGTACGTCGGTAAAATACAGAGCAAAATAGACGGCCTCAGAGAAGACGGAACCGACAAGGTTGTGTCCATGCAGAGCCGGATCGACAATACGAAAAGAGACCGGAACCTGACCAAGGAAGAAAAGGACCGGGCGATTGCCGGCTACCAGAGAGAGCTGGAGACGGCGAAGGCCGTGGAAGCAAGGAACAAGGATCAGATCTCCAAGCTGATCGCGGACGCGGAAAATTACCTGAAAGCGCACTATGACACAGAGTATTACCAGAAGGTAAAGGCAAGCTGCGAGCTGGAAAAGACCGCGGCCAAAGAGAAATACAGCCAGAAGATCGCCGAGCTGGAAAGAGAGCACAGCGCCACGGTAGCCAAGCTTTCCGATCATAAGGAAATCAAGGATGAGAACTATGTATATAAAAACCGCCGTTTTGACGCTAAGCTGGATCTCCAGAAGGATCTTCAGGAAATCAAGGACCGCAGACACGACGCGTTTACGCACAAATACCATCTCATCGACCTTTTGCGTATGTCCAAGTTTACGTTTGGAGAAAACATGGCGCAGAAGTGGGAGAACTACAAGTATACCTTCAACCGCAGAGAGTTCCTTCTCAAAAACGGTCTGTACATAGCGATTATCCTGATTTTTATCGCTCTTTGTATCATTACGCCGATTGTGAAGAATTCGCCTCTTCTGACCTACAACAATGTGCTGAATATTCTGCAGCAGGCTTCGCCCAGAATGTTCCTGGCGCTGGGCGTTGCGGGACTGATTCTTCTGGCCGGCACGGACCTTTCCATCGGCCGTATGATCGGTATGGGTATGACGACTGCTACGATTATCATGCATCATGGCCCCAACACCGGCGGCGTTTTCGGACATGTGTTTGATTTCTCCGGACTGCCTGTGGTTGTGAAGATGATCTTCGCGCTGGTAATGTGTATTATCCTGTGCACCTTCTTTACCTCCATTGCCGGTTTCTTCACCGCGAAGTTCAAGATGCATCCCTTCATTTCCACCATGGCCAACATGCTGATCATCTTCGGTCTGGTTACTTACGCGACGAAGGGTGTGTCCTTTGGTTCCATTGAATCGACGATTCCCAACATGATCATTCCCAGAATCAACGGATTCCCCACCATTATCCTGTGGGCCGTGGCGGCAGTGATTATTGTCTGGTTTATCTGGAACAAGACGACCTTCGGAAAGAATCTGTACGCGGTAGGAGGAAACTCCGAAGCGGCTGCAGTTTCCGGTATTTCTGTATTTAAGGTTACGGTAGGGGCTTTCATCCTGGCCGGTATCCTTTATGGATTCGGAGCCTGGCTGGAATGCGCCAGAATGTTCGGATCCGGTTCCGCAGCTTACGGGCAGGGCTGGGAGACGGACGCCATCGCAGCCTGCGTAGTGGGCGGCGTGTCCTTTACCGGTGGTATCGGAAAGATCTCAGGCGTGGTAGTCGGTGTTCTCATCTTTACCGCCCTGACGTACTCTCTTACCATTCTGGGTATCGATACGAACCTCCAGTTCGTATTCTCCGGTATCATTATTCTGGTAGCCGTAACGCTTGACTGCCTCAAGTACGTTCAGAAGAAATAAATCTTCCTTATAAAGAGCCGGGTTTCCGGCTCTTTTTTTGCTTTACAGATATTTTACATCGAAGGACAAATTTGTTATAATCAGAAAACAAAGAGGTGGACGAACGGGAGTAAAAATATGAGCGAAGACAGGTATACGGTACTTCTTGTGGATGATGAGGAAGAAGTCATTCAGGTTATTATGAAAAAAATCGACTGGGAGGCCCTTGGCTTTTCCGTGATCGGATACGCCAACAACGGAGTAAAGGCTCTGGAGATGGTGGAAGAATTCCAGCCGGATATCGTTATGACGGATATCAAAATGCCCTACATGGACGGGATGGAGCTGGCCAACCGGATCAAGACCGAGTTTCCCGCTTCCAGGATTCTGATTTTTACGGGGTTTGACGAGTTTGAATACGCCAAGGAGGCGGTTCATCTGGAGGTGGAGGAGTATATTTTAAAGCCGGTGAACGCCCAGGAGCTTACCAGAGTTTTCTCTCAGATGAAGGATAAGCTGGATCAGGAATTCAGTGAGAAGAGAAATACGGAGACGCTGCAGCGGTATTATCTGGAATCCCTGCCGCTTCTTCAGGCTAATTTTTATTCTACGCTCATTGAGGGAAGAATCCGGGAGGAGGAACTTCCCAAATACCTTTCCAACTATCAGATTACTTTGGAAGGGCCGTATTTCTGCTGCCTGGTGATCCACACCTCTTCCAGCCAGGCTCCGGAGAACTTAAATCCGCTGCTTTTGGCGGCTTCTGTGGAGCGCCAGGCGAAGGAACGGCTGGAAGAGAAATGGAAGGCAAAGATTTTTACGTATCTTGGGAATACGGTTCTGATCGCCCAGCTTTCAAAAGAAAGCGATATCTCGGAGCTGACCGATGAAAGCGACCGCTTCTGCCGGTATGTGAAGCGGGTGGTGGGCGCGGTCGTGACGGTGGGCGTGGGACAGGTCTGCCGGAACGTCCTGGAGCTGGCCCAGTCTTATACCGGGGCCAGGGAGGCCGTTTCTTACCGGGGGATTTTTGGAGCTACCAGAGCCATTAACATCAAAGAGATCGCCCCCCAGGAGATGGGCGGGTCCCGGACGGCGGGGGAGCCGGAGCTGGCGGCGCTGTTTAAAATGATCCGGCTGGGAACGGAAAAGGAGGTATCCCAGGCGGTGGAGCAGTACTGGAAAGCGGCTTTTTGGTCTTCCAAATCCCTGCAGCAACATCATATTACGGTGATGGATATGGTGAGCGCCCTTTACCGGTTTTCCGCCAACAATGAGATCTCCATGGAAGAGGACGGAGGCGATATGGGGAAGCTCTATACAAAGCTTCTGGACCTGGAACCGGAAACGCTCAGGAGATGGCTGGAGAAGGTAAGCCTTTCCTTCCGGGAAAAGCTGGTTCGGGCGAGAAGCAGCTCTACCAAATCTTTTGTGCTCCGGGCGGAGGAATACGTGCAGAACCATTTCGGGGAGGAGGGGATTTCCCTGGATCAGGTCTGTCAGGTTCTGGGAGTATCCGGCTCCTATTTTTCCTCTATCTTCAAAAAGGAGACGGGAAAGTCTTTTATCGGCTATCTTACGGATTACCGTATGGAGCAGGCGTCCAGGCTGCTCATCGGAACCAATGAAAAAAGTTATATGATCGCGAAAAAGGTAGGGTATTCCGATCCCAATTATTTCAGCTACGTGTTTAAGCGGCGGTTTGGAGTATCCCCTTCAAAATACAGAACGGAGCACACGGAAGGTGAAAGGTAAGTTTTTTGGACGGGGAAGCAGGAATCATAAAGGGATACAGACGACGCTGATGATTACGTTCTCCGTAATCTCGGTCTCCATTATGCTTATTTTAGGCATCGTGCTGTACGTACGGTTTTCCGCCTTATCCAGGGAGGAGATTGTCCAGAGTACCCAGAAACTTATGGAGCAGACGGGAGAAAGCCTGGAGGATTATCTCATCAGCATGCGGCAGATCTCAGACGCGGCTTATTATAATGTCATAAAAGAAAGTGACTTTTCCAGTCAGAGCCAGGGGATCCAGCAGGGACTGAATCTCCTCTATGAGGCGAACCGGGACACGCTGCGCAGCATTGCCGTATACAACAATTACGGAAGCCTTATGGCAGCGGAGCCGGTGGCCGCCCAGAAGGAGGATCCGGATATCACAAGGCAGGACTGGTACGTCCAGGCCATGGAGGAGATGGAAAATCTGCATTTTTCCACGCCGCATATCCAGAATCTCTTTGACGACGACGCTTCCCGGTATTACTGGGTGATTTCTCTAAGCCGGGTGGTGGAGCTGACCCAGGAGGGAAACTCCCAGCTTGGCGTTCTCCTGGTAGATATGGATTATTCCAGCATTTCCCGGATGATGGATCAGATCAACACGATGAACAACGGGCAGTATTATTACCTCTGCGACAGCAACGGAGAGATCATTTATCACCGGCAGCAGATCCAGATCAGCGACGGAATCCGAAAGGAGAACAGCAAAGCCGCGGCGGAATACAAGGACGGGGTGTACGATGAGCGGTTTGAGGGAAGCCGAAGGAAGGTGATCGTCAATACGATCAGCTATACGGGATGGAAGCTTGTGGGCGTGATTCCCTACTCTGCTTTTACCATGGGAATGGTAAATATCCGGTACTTCATCATTATGCTGCTTCTTCTGATGTGCATGATGCTCGCTTTTATCAACCGGCTGGTTTCTGTGCGCATTTCCAGGCCGATTCTCAGGCTGAACGATTCGGTCATGGAGTATGAAGCCGGAAAGAAACCGAGGATATACATCGGCGGATCAAAGGAAATCCGCTACCTGGGGTATTCGATTCAGACCTCCTACGAACAGATCGAGAACCTCATGGAAGAAATTGTAAAAGAGCAGAATGAGAGGAGAAAAAGCGAGCTGGACGCGCTCCAGAGCCAGATCAATCCGCATTTTCTGTATAATGCCCTGGATTCGATTACCTGGATGATCGAGGGCGGGCGGAACGACGACGCTTCCTATATGATTACCCAGCTGGCCAGGCTGTTTCGGATCAGCCTCTCCAAGGGGCGGACGATTATCCGCATCGGGGATGAGCTGCAGCATGCCAGGAGCTACATGAATATCCAGAAAATCCGGTGCAGAGATTCGTTCACCGTAACCTACGAAGTGGATCCGGAGGTGGAATCCTGCTGCGTGGTGAAGCTGGTTCTCCAGCCGATCCTTGAGAATGCCATAAATTACGGAGTAAGCGGAATGGACGATTCCGGCAGGATCAAGGTCATGGGAAGCATGCGGGAAGGGAAGATTTACCTTACGGTAGAGGACAACGGAATGGGCATTCCCGAAGAGGAGGTTGGACTATTGCTGACTGACGGCAGCAGGGTGCACAAGCATGGCTCTGGGGTGGGCCTTGTAAATGTGAACAACCGGATTCAGATTCTTTTCGGAAAGGAATACGGCCTTCAGATTGAAAGCGAACCGGACGAGGGGACGAAAGTGACCATCTGTATTCCGGCGATTCCCTATACGGAAGAGAACCGGGAGCTTCTGGAAAAAGGACATAGATTAAGCAGAGACAAACTGACCGGCCAGGCGCCTTTGCCCCAGGACCGGACGGAAGAACAGGAAACGAAGGCATGAAAAACAGCAGGAAAATGTTTATTCTCACAGAGGGAATTCTGGCAATTCTGGCAGTGATAGCGGCTTTTGTCATGTTTCAGGAGAGGAACGGACAGGAGCGGCCCAAGGTGTCAGTGATTATCCGGGATTCGGACGCCAGCCGCTGGTCGGCGTTTAAATACGGCCTGGAGATGGCGGCGGAAGATATGGATGTGGAGATGTTCGTGGTAAGCACCGGAGAACAGATGACGCTGGAAGAGGAAGAAGAGCTGATTGAAAGGGAACTGAACGACGGAGTGGACGCGATGATTATCCAGCCGGTTTCCGGAGCGCAGTCCAAGGAAATTCTGGAACAGGCAGGGAAAAAAGTCCCTCTGATGCTGGTGGAGCAGCGGGCGTCCTCCGGGGGGAAAGGACTTCCCGTGACCGAGCCGGATCATTTTGCCATGGGGAAGACTCTGGCTTCCGAGCTTTTAAAGGATTACGACGGGAACCTCCTGGGGAAAACCCTGGGAATCGTCTGGAGCGAAGAAAATTCTGAGGCAGCGAGGCAGAGGGCGGAAGGATTTCAAAGCGAGCTGGAAGGCGAGGGAGCCAGAGTGCTCTGGACGCTGTGCGAGGAATCCGCGAAGGTGCCTTTGGAAGATCAGCCGGAGGCGGACGTGATCGTTGCTCTGGATGACAAAAGCTTTGTCCGGGCCGGAAACGCTTCGGAAAGCCATACTCTTCACGGAGCCGTGGTATATGGAATCGGAAATTCTACGGAAGCCGTGTACTGCCTGGATTTTGGCAGCGCGGAATGCCTGATTGTACCGGATGAGTTCAGCGTGGGATATGAAAGCCTCAGAACGGTGGCGGAAAGCTTCCGGTTTTTTTCCGGCGAGATGGAGGGAAAGAAGGTTTCCCACACCGTGATGCGCAGAGAAAATATTTTTACCAAGGAAAACCAGGAAATTCTTTTTACGATGAACCAGTAAAAAAGCAGGAGGACGCGGTCAGATATGAAAAGAAATTATTATTTTGCGGCAGCGGCGGCCTGTGTTCTTTCCGTGCTTCTGTCGGGATGCCAAAGAACGGATTCCGGTGAAAGCGCAAGGCTCCAGGCAGGCGTGGCCTGCTACAATCAGAGCGACGTCTTTATCAGCGAACTGACCGAGGCGCTCCGGGAAGAGCTGGAGGGACTGGAGAGCCGGGGAGTGACGGCGACGCTTACGTTAAAAGACGCCGCGGGTTCTCAGAGAACCCAGGACGACCAGGTAAAGGAGCTGATCGACGAGGGCTGCAATGTCCTCTGCGTCAATCTGGTAGACCGCACGGATCCTTCGGAAATCATTGACCTGGCCAGGGAAAACGACGTTCCCATTATCTTTTTTAACCGGGAACCGGTGGCGGAGGACCTGATGCAGTGGAGCGGGCTCTACTATGTGGGGGCGGACGCGGAACAGTCCGGAATTATGCAGGGACAGCTGGCGGCCCAGGCAATACAGGAAGAAGGAAACCTTGTGGACCGGAACCGGGACGGCGTTATTCAGTATGTGGTGCTGGAGGGAGAGGCGGGACATCAGGACGCGATTATCCGTACGGAAAAAGCGGTAGATACCTTAAAAAGCCAGGGGATTTCTCTGGAAAAGCTCAGCTACGGCGTAGCGAACTGGAACCGGGCCCAGGCGGAGAACCGCATGACGCAGATGATCGGAGAGCACCAGAACCGGATCGAACTGGTGCTGGCCAACAACGACGCCATGGCTCTGGGCGCTATGGACGCTTACAGAAAGCTTAATATCACGGAAGCCACCTTCCCGGTCTTTTTCGGAATCGACGGGACCAGGGAAGGGCTGCAGGCGATTGTGGATTCCCGGATGGCGGGAACGGTATACAATGACAAGGAAGGCCAGGCGAAGGCGATGGCAGAGCTGGCCGCCGCTCTGATTCTGGGAGAGGGAATGGAGGATATTTCCTTTGAGAAAGAGAAGTATCTCTATCTGCCCTATGAAAAGATTACCAGGGACAATGTGGAAGAATACCTGGACCGATAAAGGACGGAAAGGAAGATCAGGATGAAAATTCGCAGAGCGCAGGAAAAAGATATGGAACGGATTCATTCGCTGCTGGGACAGGTGGCGCTGGTACACCACAGGGGCCGGCCGGATCTGTTTCAGTACGGAACCAGAAAATATACGGACGAGGAGCTGAAAGAGCTGATACACAACGACGAAAGGCCGATCTTTGTGGCCGCGGACGAAAAGGACGAGGTACAGGGGTACGCCTTCTGCGTTTTTCAGCAGTATGTCCGCCACAACATTATGACGGATATCAAAACGCTGTATCTCGACGATCTCTGCGTGGAAGAAACGCAGAGGGGAAAGCAGATCGGAAGAGAGCTGTATGAGGCGGTTCTCGCCTTCGCCAGGGAGCAGGGCTGCTATAATGTGACCCTGAATGTGTGGAGCTGCAACGAGCCGGCCAGGAGATTTTATGAAAAAATGGGGCTGAAGCCACAGAAGATCGGAATGGAAAAGATTCTGTGATGATTGACAATTAGGTTCTGGAGTGTTATAGTTCGAGTGAATCTTGCGTAAAATGACAGCGGGAAAAGACTGGACATAATGAGGATGTTGGAGGAAATCATGAGACGAAGAAGTCAAATACTTTGTATTGAGATCAGCATACTTATGTTCCTTCTTTTTTTGATGTCTTTTTTTGAGCTGGCTTTTGGAGCGTACGGTTTTTCTTCCGGATTTTCAAAGGAACAGCGGATCATATCAGAAGATACCTATCAGAACCAGGCGGAATACGCAGAGATGAGCAGCAGAATTCTGTACAGGCCCGCGTCGGAGCTTCTGGGAACGAAGGGCAGCCTGCCTTCCGGCCTGAGAGGAAGCGGAGATCTGAACGGAATCTGGAGAGCTATGAGCTTTCTCTTTGAATTTATCATTATAAAGAATCTGTTCTTTGTGCAGAAGAGAGGAGGGGCGCTCTTCCGCTTTCTGGGACGCGCCTTTCAGCCTGCGCCGTACCTATTTAAGCTGAATGTCCTTCAGGCGGAGGACGGGAAAAAAAGAAGCGTCTCCGTCCTTTAGAAAAATCATACAGACGAAATTGTGACAGTTAAGAGGTTTATACAAAAATGGAACGAATCTATATGTTTTTCAGGAAGCAGCCTGCGGGACGTCTCATTACCCTGGGCTTTGCCCTGGTAATTCTTACGGGCGCGCTGATTCTTCTTCTCCCTATTTCCGTAAGACCGGGAGTGGAAGTGACTTTTGTGGACGCTCTCTTTACTTCCACCAGCGCCGTGTGCGTTACGGGACTGATTGCCATAGACACGGCGGACCACTTTACGGCCTTCGGGCAGGGCGTCGTCGCCGTTCTGATTCAGATCGGAGGCCTTGGCGTGACCTCCGTGGGCGCGGGACTGATCCTCGCCGCCGGCAAAAGGATGGGAATCAAAGGGCGCGTTCTGGTGAAGGAAGCCCTGAACGTGGACAGCTCCAAGGGAATGGTAAGGCTGGTGAAAGCCGTGCTGACCATGACGCTCTGCTTTGAGGTGGTGGGAGCGATTCTGAGCTTCCTGGTATTTTCCCAGGATTATCCCCTGCCCCACGCGATCGGGATCAGTATTTTCCATTCCATCGCGGCTTTTAACAACTCCGGATTTGATATCCTGGGCGGTCTGAGGAACCTGATTCCCTATCAGACCAACGTACTTTTGAATCTTACCACCTGCGGCCTGATTATCTTCGGAGGTCTGGGCTTTCTGGTGATTCTGGATATCCTAAAGCACAGAAGATTCCGGAAGCTTACGCTGCATTCCAAGATCGTGATCTCAACGACGGTCGTTCTTCTTGTCTCCGGAACGCTTCTTCTGAAGCTCACGGAGGACATTACCTGGCTGGGGGCGTTTTTCCACAGCGTGTCCGCCAGAACAGCCGGCTTTTCCACGTATTCCATTGGAACATTTTCCAACGCCGGCCTGTTTATCCTGTGTATTCTGATGTTTGTGGGAGCTTCGCCCGGATCTACGGGAGGCGGTATCAAGACCAGCACCTTCTTCGTGCTGCTTCAGGATATCCGCAGCGCCTTTTCCAAAAAGTACGTCGGGGCGTTTCACAGGAACATCGCGAAAGCAACGGTTGGGAAGGCTTATATTATCACATCCCTGTCCATGACAGTGGTATGCATCGGAACGGTTCTCGTCAGCATTCTCCAGCCGGAGTATTCTCTGATACAGGTGCTTTTTGAAGTTGTGTCCGCTTTTGGCACGGTGGGCCTTTCCACCGGGATTACGCCGGATCTTCTGGACGCTTCAAAGCTGATTATTATCGCGATTATGTTTATCGGGAGACTGGGGGCCTTTACGCTGATCTCCATGTGGATCGAGCGGCCGGAGCCCAACGCCCGCTATACGGAAGAAAATGTGCCGGTAGGCTGACAGAATCAAAGCAAAAGATCAGAAAGATCGGGAGGAAACTATGAAAAAGAGTCAGGAATCCATACAATCCTTTGGAATTATCGGTCTGGGACGTTTCGGAACGGCCCTGGCCATCTCTCTGGCAGAAGCCCAGAAAGAAGTTGTGGTAGTCGATAAAGATGAGAGCAGGGTAAAGGAACTGAGGCAGTATACGGAGCATGCTTATGTGGCGGACGATCTGAATCAGGAGACCCTGGAGGAGATCGGAATTCAGAACTGCGACGTAGTGGTGGTATGCATCGGCGAGAAGATCGACACCAGCATTCTGACCACCATGCACGTAGTCAGCCTGGGCGTCCCCAAGGTAATCGCCAAGGCCACCAGCTACGACCAGGGCGCGGTTCTCAAAAAGATCGGAGCGGAAGTGGTGTATCCGGAGCGGGATATGGCGCTGAGACTGGCGAAGCGTCTGGTGTCCGCCAGCTTCCTGGATTTTATCTCCCTGGACAACAGCGTGGAGATCCGCCAGGTAATGGTTTCAGAACGGCTGGTAGGCGTCAGCGTTGAGAAACTGGAGCTTCGCCGGAAATACGGACTGAATATTATCGCGGTGGAGCACAACTCCATGACGGACATCGAGATTCAGCCTTCCTACGAATTCAAAAGCGGCGATATTTTAGTTCTGATCGGAAAAGTGGACAATATAAACCGTTTCGTAGATAATATGTAGAAAAAGAGGAAATTTATGGACGTATCATTTTCAAGCTTTTGTCAGGAAATCATCACAAATCCCGTGCTGGCGATCACGGTTGCCCTTACGTTAGGAGTGATTTTTGTAAACGGATGGACGGACGCCCCCAATGCAATCGCTACCTGTATCGCTACCAGATGCATGAGAGTACGTCCTGCGATCTGGATGAGCGCTGTGTTTAATTTTATGGGCGTATTTGTTATGACGCATATCAACAGTTCCGTGGCTTCCACCATCAGCAATATGGTGGATTTCGGGGGAGAGACGGAAGAAGCCCTGATCGCGCTGTGCGCCGCTCTGTTTTCCATTGTGGTATACAGCGTCACGGCGTCGGTATTCGGCATTCCCACCAGCGAGAGCCACAGTCTGATCGCGGGCCTTTCCGGCGCGGCCATCGCCATCCAGGACGGAATCGGCGGCATCAATCTGAACGAGTGGGTGAAGGTTTTATACGGACTGGTTTTAAGCCTTCTGCTTGGCTTCTTTATGGGCTGGTTCATCTGCCGGGCGGTGATTCTGCTCTGCGCGCAGATGGACCGCAGAAAGACGAACCGCTTTTTCAAAGGGGCTCAGATTTTCGGAGCCGCAGCCATGAGCTTTATGCACGGCGCCCAGGACGGACAGAAATTCATCGGCGTTCTCTTTCTGGGACTGGCCTTTACCAACGGCCAGAACAGCGTGCAGGGGATGGTGATCCCGGTATGGCTTATGATTCTGTGCAGTTTCGTTATGGGAACAGGAACCAGCGTGGGCGGAGAGAAGATTATCAAATCCGTAGGGATGGATATGGTAAAACTGGAGAAGTTCCAGGGCTTTTCCGCAGACCTGGCGGGAGCTCTTTGCCTGCTGTTTTCCAGCGTGTTCGGAATTCCCGTATCCACGACGCATACCAAGACCAGCGCGATCATGGGCGTCGGCGCGGTCAAGAGAATTTCCGCGATCAATTTCGGCGTGGTGAAGGACATGATGCTCACCTGGATCTTTACCTTTCCAGGGTGCGGCCTGATCAGCTTCGTCATGGCGAAGATCTTTATGGCACTGTTTTAGAATTGAGAAGCGCCTGAAAAAACGGCAGAAAGGAAGACGAATATGTCCAAGAAACAGGATTCATTTTATTTTGAAACTTTTATTGCGTGCGCGGAGGACAGCTGCGAAGCGGCTTATCGGATTAAAGACGCGCTGCGGGACTTCCGTCCGGATGAACTCAAGGAGAAGCTGGATCAGCTCCATGAGATCGAGCACCGGGCGGATGAGAAGAAGCATCGGATGCTGGATCGTCTGGCGAAGGAATTTATTCCGCCCATTGAGAGAGAGGATATCATCACCCTGGGCCAGAACATCGACGAGATCACAGACAAGCTGGAGGATGTTCTCCTGCGGGTTTATATGAATCACGTGGAAAAGATCGAGCCCCAGGCGCTGGAGATGATCGACGTAATCATCAAATGCTGCGAGGGCGTGAGAGATCTGACCAGGGAATTCGCGGATTTCAAGCACTCCAAGGTCCTGAAGAACATGATTATCAATATCAACGCCCTGGAAGAGTCGGCGGACAGCCTCTTCGTCTCCAGCATGAGAAAACTCCACACGGAGAGCAAGGATCCTCTTCACATCATCGCATGGAGAGAGATCTACACCTATCTTGAGAAATGCGCGGACGCCTGCGAGCACGCCGCGGATACGGTGGAAAGTGTCGTTATGAAAAATTCATAATAAAAATACAGGCCGCGCCGGAGTTCCGGGGCGGCTTTTTTCCCGCCGGCGGAAAGGAGAATAGAACGGAAAAAGTACGGAATAATATTTCTTGGGATTTGTGATCTTGTCTTGCATTTTTTTACACGATCCCCTATACTAATATTTAGCATTTTCGTTTTTACGTTAAATTCAATAAAGAGGAGAGATGAAATGAGACACTGGAAAGTTGTCCTGACGGGCATATTCGTCTTTTGTCTGGTTTTTGCTCTGCCGGTTCCGTATGTTTACTCAGAAGAAGAGATGGAAGAGGAGACAGAAGAACCCATTCCGGAGTCTTACTATTATCCGATCGAATCCAATGAGATTTCCGGGTGGCCGGAGGGCCCCGCGATTGAGGCTGCGGCCGCCGTGGTATTGGATATGGATACCGGAACCTTTTTGTACAGCAAGAATGCTACATCCAAGCAGTATCCGGCCAGTATTACGAAGATTATGACGACGCTGCTGCTGGTTGAGAACTGTAATCTGGAGGATACCATTACCTTTTCTGAGATTGTCTACGATCTGGAGGAGGGCAGTTCTCATCTGGGGATCCAGCCGGGAGAGAAGATGACTCTGAAGGACGCGGCTTACGGAATGATGCTGGCTTCCGCAAACGACATCTGTAACGGCGTCGCGGAGTATATGGACGGCAGCATCAGCGCCTTCGCGGACAGGATGAACCGCAGAGCGGAAGAGCTGGGCTGTGTGAACACGCACTTTTCCAACCCCCACGGCCTGTACAGCGAAGACCACTATACCTGCGCCTATGATATGGCGCTCATTGCCCGCGCGGCCTACGAGAACCCCGTGTTCCGGGAGATTACCGGAACCTCGGAATATACCATACCAAAGACGAATGTGACGGATGAGGAGCGTTCTTTCCTGAACCACCACAAGATGCTTCAGAAAGAAGAGGCGTTCTATCAGGACTGGTGTACCGGAGGAAAGAACGGTTATACGGAGGATTGTCTGAATACACTTGTCACATATGCAGAAAAGGACGGACGAAGACTGGTGTCCGTCGTTCTGCGGGTAAACGGGGCGGACAAGTCCTACAGCGAATCTACCCAGATTCTGAACTATGCGTTTGATTCCTTTTCCGACCGGAAGATGGAAGCGGGCGCGCCGCAGAAGACCTTTTACGAAATCATGGGACTGGACACCCTGGGAAAAGCGGAAGTCTTTCAGTCTCCGGTCTGGAAGAGGACCGCGGCCACCGGAGTTTCCATGGCGGTGACGCTTCCGGGATCCGCGAATCTGGCGGATCTGGAGAAAGTGGTTTCCTCACAGGACGGAGAGGCGACCACCGTCGCGTACCAGTATGGAGACACGGCAGTGGGTACGGCTGCCGGCCGTTTTGCCGGTATATACGCCCCGGTTCAGATGGTTTTTGAGGGAGAAGCGCAGCCTTTGGAAGCTTCCTCTGGGACAGTTTCCCAGGAGGCGGGGGAGATTCAAAACGCGGCGGCTCAGGCGGTGAATCTTTTGACTTCGTCCTATGACTCTTTTGTGGCTTATGCCGACGAGAATCTGATTACGGTTGCGGCGGCAGGACTGGCTCTGCTGGTGATTCTTATTGTTTTTGTGATTGTTCTCATTTTCCGGTGTACCAAGGATTCCCGGATGAAGCGGAGGAGACGCCAGGAGGAAGCGGAGAGGCGCAGGAGAGAAGAAGAAATTGACCGGATGACGACTGCGGAGATCGAAGCGGAACTCAGAGCTGTGATGGAGGAAGAAAGGAAACGAAAAGAACAGGAAATGCTGGCAAACGCAGAGGCAGAGAGGGCTGCTAGGGAAGCCAGGGAAATGGAAGAAAAGCTTCACGAGACGGAAGCTCTTCTGGACGAGCTTGAGGCAGAACGCCAGGAGCGTTTGAAAAAGGAAAAGGGTATAAATAGTTAATCAAGAAGGGAAGGATAAGTATGAATTGGGTTGCGCCGATTAAAGATGAGGAGACTTTAAGGAAATTCAAAGAAAAACTCCGGGAGATGGACGATAAATATTACATTATGTTCGAGATCGGAGTCGGCACAGGGCTTCAGCTTCAGGAGATCCTGAAATTTAAGAACAAGGATATCCGGGATAAGGACAGCATTGAGGCAAACATCGGGACAAAGAATATCAAGAGAACGTTTGTGATTTCTCCTGAATTGAAAAAGATCATTCACGATTATACGGAAGGGAAAGATCCGGATGCCTATCTGATCCTGGGGCATGCAAGCTCCCCCTCCCCTCTTTCAAGAGAACAGGCGTACCGCGCTCTGAAAAGCGCGGGGAGAAGTATGGGACTTATGTCCATCGGCGCGCAGACCATGAGAAAGACCTTTGCCTGGAGGTACTATAAAGCTACCGGAGACATTTACTATCTTCAGAATCTTTTGAATCACGCGTCTCCTTCCATTACATACCGTTATATCGGAGAGAAGCCGAACGTGGAAGTCTATCTGAGGAAGATGACTCCGGAGGAGAACGAGAGAAGCCGCTACATCCTTTACAAAAACGGAAACGGCAAAAAGCGGATCGAAGCCCTCAGAACTGTTCTGGAGGAGATCAGCGCGGAGATGGACAATCCGCTGAACAACGACGCGTACTACGGAAAAGTGGACTGCCTGTTAAAAGAGATGGAAGATCTGGTGGAAAACTTTAAACGGACCAAATAATCCGACTATGAAAAAAGCAGGGTTCCCTGCTTTTTTTATGGCCGGAATTTTTTCCGCAGCCGCCGTTTGAGACTCTGGATTTCTTTCTTTTCCCGGATCGCGTAAGCTTCCTCCGGAGAGATCAGCTTCTGTGTTTTGACGGCGTAGAATTTTCCGTCCCGGCGCTGCCGCAGCCGGATCTTTCCTTTGAGATATCCGTGGGCCTCGCAGTAAGAAAGGCAGAAGTAGTTGGCGGAGCCTGCGGAAAACCAGCGGATTTTTTTCGGCGCGCTTTTTCCGCACCGGCAGCAGAAGGTAGAGGCCACGGTCCGGTCCTTCATCGCCTGCTGTTTGGAAGAAAAGGGGCGGGAGATGTATTTGCTGTAGGTTGCATAGGTTACGTAGATCTCGTCCTTTTTCCGCTCCGGAGTGCGGAAGCAGTCTATGGAGGAATTGGAAAGAATCTGTTCTTCTGTGAGCCGCTCCATAATCCGGGCGGTATAGTAAGCGTCGCTTAACGCGTCGTGAAAGGGAATCTCTTTTTTTATCTTCAGAAAATCTACCGCGTACTCCAGGGACCGCCTCGTCTTCCGGTCCTCGTATACAATGCTGAATATTTTTTGAATATCATAATAAAAAAAGGGGAAGGGGAAGGGGATGGAGATTCCGTGGTAGGCCATGTTTCTCTGCAGCTCCGTTAAATCCGCGGGTCCCCAGGTGCAAAAGAGAGGCTCCTTTTGGCACCAGGAAAGGAACTGGCCGACGACCACGGGAAAAGCCTCCGCGTTCTTCAGGTCCTGGGAGCGCAGGGAGATCACTTCCATGGTTCTGTGATGCAGGGAAGCGTACACGGAAGGCTTCACGAGACGGCAGAAGGAATCCGAGGGAGCCGGAGAAGAAAAAGAAAAACGCACGGCGCCGATTTCAATAATCTCAAAAGGAATCCGGCTGTCTTCCTTTTCCTTCCCTTCCGGGCACTGATTCCATTCCAGATCCAGCACAATGTAGTTCATAAACGGCCCGCCTTTCTCTGCTCCCAGTAAAAGTAAGATTGCTTTCCCCAGTATAACAGATTTGCATGAAAAAACAATACTTCGTCATTTTGTATAATAAAAAGAAAAAATTTCGTCATAATGCCACGAAATCCCTTTGGCCGGAGATTTCATAAGCAGAACTAACAAGGGGATGAAAAAAAGTTTGTGTAGTTGTGGTATGGCGAAACGGGAGAGAGTTTAGTATACTTTAGCTTGTAAAAAAGATTCGGGAAAACCGAACATAGAAGTAGGAAAAGCAGGAGGATACAGAAATGGCAAGCTTATCATTATCCCATATTAACAAAACATATCCCAATGGGTTTGAAGCAGTAAAGGATTTTAACCTTGAAATTGCGGATAAAGAGTTCATTATTTTTGTAGGACCGTCTGGATGCGGTAAATCAACGACGCTTCGTATGATCGCAGGTCTGGAAGAGATCTCATCCGGCGAACTGAAAATCGGCGACCGCGTGGTAAACGACGTAGAGCCGAAAGACAGAGATATCGCGATGGTATTCCAGAGCTACGCTCTGTATCCTCACATGACGGTATATGACAATATGGCATTCAGCCTTAAACTTAGAAAAGTTCCCAAAGCTGAGATTGACAAGATGGTAAGAGAAGCTGCCAAGATCCTGGATCTGGAGAAGCTCCTTGACCGTAAGCCCAAGGCTCTTTCCGGTGGTCAGAGACAGCGTGTTGCTATGGGACGTGCTATCGTGCGTAGCCCCAAGGTATTCCTGATGGATGAGCCGCTGTCCAACCTGGATGCGAAGCTCCGTGTACAGATGAGAACGGAGATCTCCAAGCTGCATCAGAGACTGGGCGCTACCATCATCTACGTAACACATGACCAGACAGAGGCTATGACCCTTGGTACCAGAATCGTAGTTATGAAGGACGGTGTGGTTCAGCAGGTAGATACGCCTCAGAACCTTTACAATTATCCGGGCAACCTGTTCGTAGCAGGATTCATTGGATCCCCGCAGATGAACATGGTAGACGCCGTTGTAGACGTGAAGGGCAACGACGTATATCTGAAGGTTGAGCAGACCAGCATCAAGCTTCCGCCCGCAAAGGCGAAGAAGCTCATCGATGGCGGATATAATGGAAAGACAGTTATCATGGGTATCCGTCCTGAGGATGTGAAGGACGATGAGATGTCTCTTTCCATGGCAGGAGACGCAGTGATCGAAGCGAAGATCGAAGTATACGAGCTGCTGGGCGCAGAAGTATATCTGTACTTCACCGTTGCAGGAAGCAACTTCACCGCAAGAGTAAATCCGCGTACAACAGCAAGACACGGCGACGTTGTGAAATTTGCTCTGGACGTAGAGAAGATTCACGTATTCGACAAAGAGACTGAGCTGACGATTGCCAACTAATCTGTTTTGCCTCAGGCAGTTACAGATACGACATTCTTTATCAGGTATGATTCCCTGCCTGTACCGCAGCGTACAGGCAGGGAAATTTTATTTGCGGCAAAGTAAAATTAAAAAAAGTTATTGACAATTATCCCAATAACTAGTATAATAACAAAGCGCTGTAAAGCGAAAGTGAATATTACGTAAATAATTCAGGAGAAATACTCAAGAGGCTGAAGAGGCGCCCCTGCTAAGGGTGTAGGTCGCTAACGCGGCGCGAGGGTTCAAATCCCTCTTTCTCCGTTTTATTTAAAAAAGATTCACGAAAAAACAGAAAAAAGTTGTTGACAAAAAGAAAGCGATGTGCTATACTAAAATAGTTGCGTCGAACGAAGCAACAACGACGGACTTTGATAACTGAACAGTGAAACAACCTCGAAAATTCTGAAGAGAATTTCAAAATTGAGGAACTGACCTTATAAACAGTAAAGGGAAGATAGCCAAAGGTTTATCGGACCGGGAAAGAACAT
>CALWMW010000186.1 GCA_944382085.1 uncultured Lachnospiraceae bacterium
GGAGGAATGCCCAGAAACCAGGCCTACCGGTTTGCCGCCCAGGCAGTCCTGGGAAGCGCGAAGATGGTTCTGGACACGGGGAAACATCCGGGAGAGCTGAAGGATATGGTGTGCTCTCCGGCCGGGACTACCATACAGGCAGTCCGCGTCCTGGAAGAGAAAGGCTTCCGAAGCGCCGTATTCGAGGCGATGGAGGCCTGCATGAAACAGTCACGAAGCATGTAAGGGGAAAGCGCCCAAGGGCGCTTTTCTTGCGTCTCTGGGCGTGATTCCATACTGTTTTTTGAACTGACGGTTAAAATTGGAAAGATTGTCGAAGCCGCAGCCCTGGGCGATCTCCAGAATGCTGCGGTCCGTATTCCGGATCTGGTCCAGGGCCTTTTCCAGGCGGTACCCGTTTAAATGCCGGTTGAAACTGGTGCCGGCCGTCTGCTTGAACCACCGCATAAAATGGCTGGAACTGTAGCCGCAGACCCTGGCGGCATCCGAAACGCCCAGGGGTCCTGGATAGTTCTGTTCCAGAAAATTCAGGAGCGTTTTCAGCTTTTCCGTGTCGCGGGAGGCTGCCACGGGAAGCAGCTTGGCCTCCCCCAGTTCAAAGAGAAAGGAAAACAGCCGGAGGATGCAGGCTTTGACGCCAAGCTCGAACCCTTCGCAGCGGCGCCGGCAAAGATCGTCGGCTTCGTCCAGGCAGCCCGCGATTTTTTCATATCCGGGCGTATCCGGACAGACCGATCGGGGAAACCTGATTTTATGATTCAGCAGAGGCTGAAGATATTTCTGGCTGCACACGTCCAGAAGGGCGGTTCCCAGAAAGCTCAGGTCGAAGATGATGTTTTCGTATTCCATGCGGACGCCGGGATGATTCCGCAGGCTGTGCAGATGGCCGGGAGGGACGAAGACGATGGTCCCGCCCTGTACGTCAAAGGAAACCAGGTCTACCTGGGCGGTTCCGGAGCCTTTTTTGATATAAATGATCTCCATGGTGTCCTGCCAGTGGAGGAGCACTGCCGGGAGATCCTGGGGAATGGTGCAGGGATAGACGTTGTAGGGAAACATCGCCTGGGTATGGCGTTTGGTTTCGTGAAGAGACTCCCTGGTCAGATCCATTTTTTTTCTCCTTTCGCCTGATCATGATAGGATTGTACAATATTTTGCTTGGATTGTACAAGTATTTTTCAAGAAAAAGTGGTAAATATCAAAGTAGAAACTCATAGGAATGATTGGAAAATATCAGAAAGAGTTCTGATTCCAAAAGAGAGGAGAAGCTGTAATGATGGAAAAGAAACTGCAGGAATTGTGCAGCAAAAGTATTGAAGCATGCAGCTATGAAGAGCTGTATGCAGCCCTGATGACGATCGTAAAGGAAAAAAGCCGGGAGAAAATTCTGCCGGCGGAAGGACGCAAGCTCTATTATATATCGGCGGAATTTCTGATTGGAAAGCTGCTGAGCAACAACCTGATTAATCTCGGCCTTTATGAGGAGGCAGATCAGTGCCTCCAGGCCCATGGAAAATCCATGGCGGAGCTGGAAGAAGCCGAGCCGGAACCGAGTCTTGGAAACGGCGGTCTGGGACGTCTGGCCGCCTGCTTTCTGGATTCTCTGGCCACGCTGAATCTCCCCGGAGACGGAATCGGCCTCAGATACCACTGCGGCCTGTTTCACCAGTATTTCCGCAAAAACCTCCAGACGGAGGAACCGGATTTCTGGCTTTCGGCGGACACATGGACGGAGGACACCGGCAAAACGTATCCGGTAAGCCTTGCGGGCAGAGAGTACCAGGCCAGGCTCTATCAGATCGATGTGACCGGCTATGAAGGGAGAACGAATAAACTGAATCTCTTCGACCTGGACACGGTGGACGAAGCTCTGATCCAGGATGGAATCTCCTTTGACAAGGCGGACATCGAAAAGAACCTGACGCTCTTTTTGTATCCGGACGACAGCGACGACGCGGGCCGGCTGCTCAGGATTTACCAGCAGTATTTTATGGTAAGCGCCGGCGCCCAGATGATTCTGGAGGAATGCGAAAAGCGGGGATCCAACTTCCATGATCTGGCAGATTACGCAGCCATTCAGATCAACGACACCCATCCCTCCATGGTAATTCCGGAACTGATCCGTCTTCTCATGGAGAAGGAAATTCCTTTTGAGGAAGCTGTGGACATCGTCACAAAGACCTGCGCGTATACCAACCATACGATTCTCGCGGAGGCGCTGGAAAAATGGCCGGTAAGCTTTCTGGAACAGGTGGTTCCCCAGCTGATGCCCATTATCCGCGCGCTGGACGAAACGGCCAGAAAACGGACCGAGGACGCTTCCACCGTGATTCTGGATGAAAACGGGATTGTCCATATGGCGCATATGGATATCCATTTCACCCACAGCACCAACGGCGTGGCGGCGCTCCATACTGAAATTCTGAAAAACAGCGAGCTTCATTCGTTTTATAAGCTGTATCCGGAGAAGTTCAACAACAAAACGAACGGAATTACGTTCCGCAGATGGCTGCTTTCCTGCAACCCGGAACTGACCTCCTACCTTGAGGAACTGATCGGACCGGGATTCCGGAAGGACGCCGCGCAGCTGGAGAAACTGGCGGATTACGCGGATCAGGAAGAGGTGCTTCGCCGCCTCATTGAGATCAAGAAGCACAACAAAGAGAAACTGGCGGACTGGCTGACGGAAAAGCAGGGGATCACGGTGAACCCGGAATCCATGTTTGCCATTCAGGCCAAACGCCTTCACGAGTACAAGAGGCAGCAGCTGAACCTTCTCTATCTCATCCATCAGTACTATGAGATTAAGAGAGGGCATGTTCCGGCGGCCCCGATTACCGCAGTGTTCGGAGCCAAAGCCGCTCCCGCCTATACCATTGCCAAGGATATCATTCACGCGATTCTGACGCTGTCCCAGGCGATCGCCCATGATCCGGAAGTGTCCCAGTGGATCCAGGTGGTGATGATTGAAAACTACAATGTCACCGCGGCGGAGAAGATGATTCCTGCCTGCGATCTCTCCGAGCAGATCAGCCTGGCATCCAAAGAGGCCTCCGGAACCGGAAACATGAAATTCATGCTGAACGGCGCTGTGACTCTGGGTACCCTGGACGGGGCGAACGTAGAGATTGCCGAGCGCGTGGGAGAGGAGAACATCTACATTTTCGGACAGAGCAGCGCCCAGGTGATCCGCAGATACGGGCATCAGGATTACTGCTCCAGGGAATGGTACGAGTCAGATCCCAACCTTCGGAGAGCCGTGGACTTCCTGACGGGAGAAGAAATGCTGAAATACGGCTGCGAGGAGAATCTGACCAGGCTGAAAAACGAACTTACCGGAAAAGACTGGTTCCAGACCTTCCCGGATTTTAACGCGTATCTCGTCCGGAAGAATCAGGCCCTGGAGGATTTCGCGGTCAATCCCCTCAAGTGGGCAAGACGCTGTCTGATCAACATCAGCCAGGCGGGATTCTTCTCCTCCGACCGGACCATCGAAGCTTATCAGAAGGAAATCTGGCATTTGGGAAAATAATACACAGCAAAGGCGCGCGGCCCTGGAAAGTTCTTTCCAGGGCCGTACAT
>CALWMW010000187.1 GCA_944382085.1 uncultured Lachnospiraceae bacterium
GGCTGCGAACCTGATTCCGGATCAGACCTGGAAGGACAACATGGGCGCGAACCTGCTGATGTACGCACAGGGCCAGATGGAATGGGACGATGTGGTTACCAACGCGGTTGAGACCTGGGCGGTAGAAAGAGACATCACCAACAGCGCCAACGGAAACTAAACGTTACGGAAACGCGGCGGGCTTACCGCTCACCCTGATCTCTTTGGATGAGGGAGAGCGGAGCCTCCGCAGATGAAAAAATAAAGGGGCTGCCGTAAAATGCAAGAGGGATCTGTAAGCCTTCCGAATTCATTTTCCGGCAGCCGTTTTTTAAAATTTTCGCCGCGAAACGCGCGGCGATGGAGGAGCGATATGCAGAAAATATATAAGAAAAAGAAATATTTCGCGATATTTACGCTGCCGACGCTGATCGCTTATGCACTGGCCTTTGTCGTGCCGTTTTTTATCGGCCTGTATTTGTCCTTCTGTAATTTTAAGACCATCGGCAACGCGAAATTCATCGGCCTGTCTAATTTCGCGTATGTGCTTTCGGACAGCAACGGATTTCTGGCCGCCCTGTGGTTTACCGTCAAGGTGGCTGTGGTAGGCGTGATTTCTACGAACGTAATCGCTTTTGCCCTGGCGCTTTTGCTGACCAGAGGACTCAGGGGAACGAATGTGTTCCGTACCGTTTTCTTCATGCCGAACCTGATCGGCGGAATCATCCTGGGCTATATCTGGCAGCTTCTGCTGAACGGTATCCTGATTCAGCTGGTGGGCGCAGACATTACCTACAGCGCTACCTACGGGTACTGGGGCATTATCATTCTGTACAACTGGCAGAAAATCGGTTATCTGATGATCATTTACATTGCCGGGCTGCAGTCCATTTCCGGCGACCTTCTGGAGGCGGCCAAGATTGACGGGGCGACTTACTGGCAGACGTTAAGGAAGATCATTCTTCCGCTGGTTATGACCTCGATCACCATCTGCAGCTTCCTGGCGCTTACAGACTGCTTCAAGATGTACGACCAGAACCTGGCCCTGACGGCAGGCGCGCCAGGAACCCAGACGACCATGCTGGCGCTGGATATCGTGGAGACCTACTACAACCGCGTGGGCTTTGCGGGAGTCGGCCAGGCTAAGGCGGTGGTATTTACCATTCTGGTATTTATAATCGCCATGATTCAGCTGAAAGCCACAAGATCCAAGGAGGTGGAATGATTATGCAGAGAAAGAAACACATCAGCCATGCCATTATTTACGTGGTTCTGACCGTTCTGTCTGTGGCATTTTTGATTCCCATTCTTCTGGTAATCATGAATTCCTTTAAAAACAAACTCTTTATCTCTACCACGCCCTTTGAACTTCCCAATGAGCAGAGCTTTATGGGGGTAAAGAATTACGTGGAGGGACTGACGAAGATCCATTTCTTTAACAGCATCGGGTACTCTCTGTTTATTACGGTGTTCTCTGTGCTGGCCATTGTGATTTTCTGTTCCATGACGGCCTGGTATATCACCAGAGTAAAAGGAAAGCATACGAGTTTCATTTACTACATGTTTATTGCCAGCATGGTCGTTCCCTTCCAGATGGTTATGTATACCATGACCAAGACGGCCAATGTGCTGCACCTGGACAACTATGTGGGTATCGTGGTGCTGTATCTGGGCTTTGGCGCCGGCATGTCGGTGTTTATGTATTCCGGCTTTGTAAAGGGAATTCCGACGGAACTGGAGGAAGCGGCTCTGATCGACGGCTGCAGCCCTCTTACCATGTTTGTAAAGGTAATCTTTCCTATATTAAAGCCTATCTCCATTACGGTGGCCATCCTGAACGCCATGTGGATCTGGAACGATTACCTCCTGCCTTACCTGGTGATCGGAACCAAGTACCGGACGATCCCGGTGGCAATTCAGTATCTGAAGAGCGGCTACGGCTCCATCGACTACGGACACCTGATGGCGGCGATCGTGGTGGCGCTGATTCCCATTGTTATTTTCTATTTCGCCTGCCAGAAGTATATCATCGAAGGTATCGTGGAGGGCGCGGTAAAAGGCTGAGAACAGAATAAGGAGACAGAATGAAGAAGCAGCACAGAGACAGAATATACAGCGGCTGGATGGGAAAGATGATCGGGGTGATCCACGGGGCCAACATTGAGGGCTGGAAGTACGAGGACATTCTGAGAACATTTGGAGAGATCCGGGATTATCCCTTCCGCTTTCCCAATTTCTGCGCGGACGACGACATAAACGGTCCGGCTTTCTTCCAGAGAGCGGTTTTGGACCACGGAGCGGATCCGGACCTCAGGGAAATGGCGGACACGTTTCTGAATTACGTCAGCGACGGACACGGCTTCTTCTGGTGGGGCGGGTACGGCGTGTCCACGGAGGACACGGCTTATCACAATCTGCTGGAGGGCGTGGCTCCGGGGCGTTCCGGGAGCGCGCAGCTGAACGGAAAAGTGCTGGCCAATCAGATCGGCGGACAGATTTTTTCCGACTGCTGGGGACTGATGAATCCCGGCAATCCGGAAAAAGCGGCGGATCTGGCCTGCAGGATGGCTTCTCTTACCCACGACGAGGAGGGACTCCAGGGCGCGCGCTTTATCGCGGCGGCCATTGCCTCCGCGTTTGAAGCGAAGTCGGTGGAGGAGATCCTGGAGACTGCCTTCGCGCAGCTGGATCCGGAAAGTCAGTACGCTGCCATGGTGCGGGATGTGAGCGCTTTTGTCGGCGCGCACCGGACAGACTGGAGAACGTGCTTTGCCTATGTGAAGCAGCATTATGACTATCGGTATTACCAGGGGACCTGCCATATCCTCCCCAACGCGGCGGTGATTGTCCTGGCGCTTCTGGCGGGGAACGGCGATTTCCGGGACACCATTAACATCGCGGCCATGTGCGGCTGGGATACGGACTGCAACGAAGGCAATCTTGGAACGATCCTGGGCGTTTTTGCCGGGATGGAGGGAATTCCCAGGGAGTGGACGGCCCAGGTGCGGGATCTGGCGATCTGTTCCGGGTCTTTAGGCGGCCTGAACATTCAGAACGTTCCGCAGATCGCGGAAAATACCCTTCGGGCGGCGGTGATTCTGGCGCATGAAGAGGAAGAGCCGCTCCGGAACCTGTCGAAGGAAGAGCTTCTCTGGAAAAAGATTCTGGATCATCCGGAGGGACTGTATTTCCATTTTCAGTTTCCGGAGAGCACGCATGGAATACGGACCAAAAATCTGCCGGAATACGCGGGAATCGTGAGAAACACAGAGGAATGCGCGTACATCGGAACCAGATCGCTGAAGATCGCCCATCCGGCCTTTGGAGACAGCCAGTGGTTTTCGGTTTACTACAAGCCGTATTACACTCCTGGGGATTTCAAGGACAACCGGTATCAGCCGGATCTTTCACCGGTGATTTATCCGGGAGACCAGATCCGGTTCGCGTACCGTTTTTCTCCGGAAGACGCCGGGAAACGGATCCGCTGTCAGGCTTATTATAAAAACCGCCTGGAAGAGAAAGAACAGACGGTATGGGAACGGGACCTTACGATACAGGACGGGAAGTGGAAGACCTGCGCCTGGAATCTGCCGGAAGGAGAAAACATCATCCTGGAAGAAGTGGGCGTCAGGATCATCGGACAGGAAGTGGCTCCCAGGGAACAGACGGCTCCCTTCTGCCTGTATCTTGGAGAAGTGGAAATCACGCCCAGACCCAGGTACCGGATGCGCGCCAAAGCCATACCTACCGAAGTGTGGACCGCGGTGGATACCAATCCGGCCGGGTTCAGCTATTTGCGGGGCGTGGCGGAAGTCTTTGAAGGAAAGCTGGGGCTTTCCGGATCCGGAAGGCCCGCGGAGATGTATACCGGAAACATAAACTGGCAGAACTACGCCATGCAGGCGGTTATGCGGCCGGTTTCCGGGGAGGAACACTATATTCTGGCAAGGGTACGCGGCGGACGGCACTGGTACGGCGCCGGATTCCGGGTGCAGAAGGGCAAAAAGTTCGTCTCGCTGATGAAAAAGAACGGACAGATTTTTGTCCTGGCGGAGATTCCTTGGGAATGGGAAATCGGAAAGGAATACGACTGCTGCCTGAAAGCGGAAGGCTGCCGGCTGACTTTTTTGGTAAACGGCGAGGAACTGCTGTCGTTCGAGGATTCCGCCAGACCTTACCAAAGCGGATGCGTGGGAATGGCGAACCAGGGGGCTTCCAGAACACAGTTTCGGGAATACTCTGTGACGGCTCTTTGAGGAAAACGGAAAAACGGTCTTGTTTTAAGGAAAAGACAGAAATGAGAGGGATATTGTATGCAGGTAGATTACAACCCGCAGTTGGGGTACAGAAGGACGATTTTTCAGGGGGATTTTGATTTTTTGACAGAATTGTCTTCTTTTGAATGCCGCAAGGACGGTCTGCATCTTACCGCCAGAACCTACCGGGGGAGGGAAGTTCCGGTAAAGGCGTCCTTCCTTTCGGATACGGCGTTCCGGTTTCAGATGTTTCCGGATCCGCGGGCGAAAAAGCCAGGGAATCCGGTGTTTACACCGGAAGGGATGGTGGACGCGGACTGGGGCGAGACGGAGGAATGGTTCTGGTACGGAACCGACAAGCTTCAGCTGCGCTTCCGGAAAGCGTATTGGGAGATGTCGGTCTATCAGGGAGAACGACTCCTCTCCAGGGAGCAGATCTTTGATACAAACGTAGACAACCGCTGGAAATGCCTTCCCATCGGATGGGACATGGACGAACAGGGGAACTGCCGCAGAGTCTGGGAAACCATGGATCTTTTCTCGGATGAGGCGTTCTGGGGATTTGGAGAAAAATTTACGGAGCTGAACAAGCGGGGAAGAAAGCTTCACTGCTGGCAGAAGGACGCGCTTTCCACCAATACGGAGGATTCTTATAAGGGGCATCCTTTCTTCCTCAGCAGCAGAGGCTACGCGGTGCTTTTAAACACCTTTACCAGGTGCGGGTTTGATATGGGCTGCACCTCCCAGGTGAGCTGGCAGATGGAAGCGGAAGAAAACTGCCTGGACTATTTCTTTTTCGGCGAACCGTCCGGGGACTACAAAAAACTTCTCGGCCAGTATATCCGGCTTACCGGCGCGATTCCCATGATTCCCAAGTGGGCGTTCGGCTTTTGGATGTCCAAATGCTCCTACCAGACAAGGGAAGAGATTGAGGAGGTCGTAACCAAAGCGGAACAAAACGGAATTCCTCTGGACGTGATCCATATTGACAACTGGCAGAAAAAGGAGGCGATGGGCGCCTGGGAATGGGATGAGGAACGGTTCCCGGATCCCGCGGGAATGATCCGCTGGCTGAAAGAACACCGCATTCATCTGAGCCTGTGGAACTATCCGTATCTGGAAGAAACGTGCCCCCTCTTTTCGGAACTGGAAGAAAAGGGATATTTTGTAAAGAACCGGGAGGGGAAAACCGCGCTCTTTTATTCCACGGCCGATTCCGAGTTTAAATGCGGCTGCTTTGATTTTACCAATCCGGAGCTTCTGGACTGGTACCGGAAAAGAGTGAAGGCCGTGCTTGCCCTGGGCGTATCGGTGATCAAGACGGACTTTTCGGAGGCGGTTCCGGAAGACGCCGTTTACTTTGACGGAACCGGCGGCGTACAGGGCCATAACCGGCTGACCTATCTTTACGCAAAGACGGTTTACCAGTGCATGGAAGAATGTCAGGAGGAGACGGGAAACCGCCCCATCCTGTGGGGAAGAAGCGGCTACGCCGGCTCCCATCGGATTCCGGCGGCCTGGGCCGGCGATTCCTCCAGCGCGCTGAACAACCACAGCGCTCTCCTCAGGGGAGGACTGAGCATCGCCATGTCCGGCGTTTCCTTCTGGGGCTTTGACATGGGCGGATTTTACAATACGGACTGGCATGGAAACGAATGCCCGCCCACGGAGGAGGAGTATATCCGCTCCATGGAGCTTGGGTTCTTTATGCCTTTGTCCAGGGCGCATGGGAAGACGCCCAGGGAGCCCTGGAAGTTCTCCGAGAGGGCGCTGGAGGTGGTGCGAAAGTACGACCGGATCCGCCACGCCGCGGCGCCGTATCTCTATCATACCGCATGCCAGAGCCATGTGGAAGGCGTTCCCATGCTCAGGCCTCTTTTGCTGGAATATCCCAAAGACCCTGTTGCGGTAAGCCAGGAGCTTTCCTATCTGCTGGGAGACGCGCTTCTGGTGGCGCCCCCCTTTGAGAGGAGTTCTTATCCGGTTTATCTGCCGGAGGGAAAATGGGCGGACGCTTTTACCGGGGAGATCCTTCCGGGCGGACGCTTCGTTACCCTTGCGCCGGGACTGGAGGAGCTTCCGGTGTTCCAGAGAGAAAACACTTTGATTCTGGAGGTTCCCGAAGAAGAGAGGGAACACGTTCCGGAAGGGAGATTTCGCCGTCTTCAAGGCAGGCTGTTTTATGGAGAAGAGATGGAGAAGGTCTTCTATGACGAGGGAGAGGACGGAGAAATCCGGAGCTATCGATTCCGTGTCTTTGAGAAAGACGGTTTCCTGTGCGTGGACACGGAACTGGATCTTCAGAAGATCGAGCTGATCTCGGAGAAGACCTTCCGGGGAATCCGGATCAATGAACGCATATAAATACGAAGAGAAAGAAAAGGAGAAAGGAAATTGAGGGCAAGCGGGATTCTGCTTCCGGTGACCAGCCTTCCCTCCAAATACGGGATCGGCTGCTTCTCCGAAAGCGCGTACAAATTTGTGGATCAGTTAAAGGAAGCGGGACAGCGCTTCTGGCAGATCCTTCCTCTTGGCCCTACCAGCTTTGGGGACTCCCCCTATCAGTCCTTTTCTACTTTTGCCGGCAATCCCTATTTTATCAGCCTGGAAGCGCTGATTCAGGAGGGAACGCTTACAAAGGAAGAATGTGATGCGGTAGACTTCGGGGAAGATCCGGGAGACGTGGATTATGGAAAAATGTACCGGGGACGTTTTCCTTTGCTGCGTAAGGCGTATGAGAGGAGCGACATCAGCAGGAATCCGGACTTTATCCGCTTTATGGAACAGAACGCTTACTGGGTGAAAGATTACGCGATTTTTATGGCGGTAAAAGATCTTTTTGAAGGGGCGAGCTGGGACCAGTGGCCGAAGGATATCCGGAAGCGCTGGGGGTATTCCATGGAATACTACCAGCGGGAGCTTTACTATGAAATCGAGTTTTACGAATATATCCAGTTCAAATTTATGGAACAGTGGACCAGGCTGAAAGCCTATGCCAATGAAAATGGGGTGCGGATCATCGGAGATATCCCGATCTATGTGGCCTACGACAGCGCCGACGTCTGGGCGCATCCGGAACTGTTCCAGTTTGATGAAAACAACGTCCCGGTAGCGGTGGCGGGATGTCCGCCGGATGGCTTTGCCGCGGATGGGCAGCTTTGGGGGAATCCCCTTTACCGCTGGGAGTATCACCGCCAGACCGGATACGCCTGGTGGATGCAGCGGCTCAGTTACTGCTACCAGCTGTACGATGTGGTGCGCATCGACCATTTCCGGGGATTTGACGAGTACTTTTCGATTCCTTACGGAGAGACAACGGCGAAAAACGGACATTGGGAGAAGGGGCCGGGGATCGAGTTCTTCCATCGAATGAAGGAATGTCTGGGAGAAAAAGAAATCATTGCGGAGGATCTGGGATACGTGACGGATTCTGTGCGGCAGCTGGTGAAAGACAGCGGCTTTCCCGGCATGAAGGTGCTGGAATTCGCTTTTGATTCCAGGGATTCCGGAAGCGCCAACGATTATCTTCCCCACAATTACATCCAAAACAGCGTCGTCTACACCGGCACGCACGACAATGAGACGCTTACCGGCTGGTTCGCCAGCATCCGTCCGGAAGAGAGGAAAATGGTGCGGAATTATCTGAACAACTACCACGATTCAGATCGGGAGATCTACTGGGATATGATCTGCCTGGCCATGGGCAGCGTATCCAGGCTCTGCGTCATTCCCATCCAGGATTATTTCGGATATGACAATACGGCCCGGATGAATCAGCCTTCCACCATCGGCACCAACTGGAAGTGGAGACTGAAGGAGGGGGAGATTACAGAGGAGCTGCTGAAGCGCATCCGGGATCTGACCATGTGGTACGGAAGGTATTATGGATGATGGATTGCACTGAAAAAAATACAATCGAAAAATAATTTTTTTCCAGAAAAGCCCTTGCGTCAGCGGGGGTTTTTCTGTATAATACTATCGCTGTGACCTTGATAGCGTAGAAGCGTGAGGTTGCTGCAGACCAGATCTGCAGGTTTTCCGTGGAGCGAATGTCAAGTTATGGAAACTGGCGACAAGTCACTGTACAGTATTTTAAGATCCATGCAACAAGATGGAAATGCCGTGTGAGGATAGATGACACACACGGACGAGTGTACAGTCACCGCTTGTCGTACTGAAACAAAGTGCGAAAAGGAGGCGACTTTTTTTATGGCAAGTCAAGTAATGAGAATCACATTGAAGGCATATGATCACCAGCTGGTGGATGCATCTGCGAAGAAAATCATCGAGACGGTAAAAAAGAACGGATCTCAGGTGAGCGGACCGGTACCGCTTCCCACGAAGAAGGAAGTAGTTACGATCCTTCGTGCGGTACACAAGTATAAAGACTCCAGAGAGCAGTTCGAGCAGAGAACCCACAAGAGACTGATCGACATCCTTACTCCCACTCAGAAGACGGTGGATGCGCTTTCAAGACTTGAGATGCCGGCAGGCGTTTACATCGACATCAAGATGAAGCAGAAATAAGACATTCTTATCATTAGAAGCAAATCCTATCAGGTTGATATAGAAAAGGGCCGTGTCCAAGCGGCAGGGCCGGTATATCATTCTCTGTTAACTAGGATGATCGCCGCCTGGCGATCCGCTGTAGAACAACAGGAGGTAAAAGAATGAAGAAAGCGATTTTGGCAACAAAAGTCGGAATGACACAGATTTTCGGCGACAACGGAGTCCTGACTCCGGTAACGGTCCTTCAGGCCGGCCCCTGTGTGGTTACACAGGTAAAGACGGTTGAGAACGACGGTTACAGCGCGGTTCAGGTTGGTTACATTGACAAGAGGGAAAAGCTGGTTGCGAAACCCCAGAAGGGCGCCTTTGACAAGGCTGGCGTTTCTTACAAGAGATACGTAAGAGAGTTCAGACTGGAAGACGCAGAGAGCTATCAGGTAGCTCAGGAGATCAAGGCCGACATTTTCGCGGCTGGGGACAAGGTAGACGCAACGGCGGTTTCCAAGGGAAAAGGCTTCCAGGGCGCGATCAAGAGACATGGACAGCACAGAGGACCTATGACCCACGGTTCCAAATATCATCGTCATGCAGGTTCCAACGGCGCGGCATCCGATCCCAGCAAGGTATTCAAGGGAAAGAAGATGGCAGGCCGCATGGGCGGAAAGCAGATTACGGTACAGAATCTTGAAGTGATCAGAGTAGACGCTGAGAACAACCTGATTCTGGTTAAGGGTGCTGTACCCGGACCCAAGAAGGCACTGGTAACGATCAAAGAGACTGTGAAGTCTGGAAAGTAAGCCTGAACACGGGAAGGAGGAACACACAGAATGGCAAGTGTATCTGTTTACAATATGGAAGGCAAGGAAGTTGGCACACTTGAGTTGAACGACGCTGTGTTTGGTGTGGAAGTAAATGAGCACCTGGTACACAGAGCAGTGGTAAGCCAGCTGGCAAACAATCGTCAGGGAACGCAGAAGGCGAAGACCCGCGCGGAGGTATCCGGAGGCGGAAAGAAGCCCTGGCGTCAGAAAGGAACCGGTCATGCGAGACAGGGATCAACGAGAGCTCCCCAGTGGACAGGCGGCGGCGTAGTATTTGCCCCCACTCCCAGAGATTATTCCTTTAAGATGAACCGGAAAGAAAAGAGACTGGCTCTGAAGTCTGCCCTGACCTCAAGAGTACAGGAGAACAAGCTGGTGGTTCTGGATGAGCTGAAGCTTGGCGAGATCAAGACAAAGAACATGAAAGCGGTTCTGGACAACCTGAAGGTTTCCAAAGCGCTGATCGTTCTGGATGAGAATGATCAGAACGTAGTAATGTCCGCCAGAAACCTGGAAGGCGTTAAGACGGCTCTGACCAACACCATTAATGTATTCGACATTCTGAAATATAATACAGTAGTTGTTACCAAGGCTGCTGTAGCAGTGATTGAGGAGGTGTACGCATAATGGCAGATCTGAAATACTATGACGTAATCCTTGCGCCGGTTATCACAGAGAAGAGTATGAGCGCTATGGCGGATAAGAAATATACCTTCCTCGTTCATACGGACGCCACAAAGAACCAGATCAAAGAAGCGGTTGAGAAAATGTTCGCGGGCACCAAGGTAAAGACGGTAAACACCATGAACCTTGAAGGCAAGAACAGAAGACGCGGTCTGGTTTACGGCAAGACGGCAAAGAGAAAGAAAGCTATTGTTACTCTTACGGAAGAGAGCAAAGACATCGAAATCTTCGAGGGGTTATAAGACTTGACGAAAGCAAGCCGAAGGCGCAGCTTGAGTCTTAGTCGGACCCCGTTCGCGAACCTTAATGAGTCCAAGGCGAAGCCGCCGGACGAATTTAGTTGAGCGAACAACCTGTAAGATTTAGCGAGAACAAGCCTTCTTTACAACCCTTGTATATAGTGAAAGGAGAAACATCATGGGAATCAAGACATACAACCCATATACGCCTTCCAGAAGGCATATGACAAGCTCCGATTTTTCTGAGATCACCAAGAAGACACCGGAGAAATCACTCCTGGTTTCCCTGCAGAAGCAGTCTGGCCGCAACAACCAGGGTAAAATCACTGTGAGACACCGCGGAGGCGGCTCCAGAAGAAAATACAGAATCATCGATTTTAAGAGAAACAAAGACGGCATTCCCGCAAAGGTAGTGGGAATCGAGTACGATCCCAACAGAACGGCAAACATCGCCCTGATCTGCTACGCAGACGGCGAGAAGGCATACATCCTGGCTCCGCAGGGCCTGAAGGATGGCATGCAGATTATGAACGGACCTCACGCTGAGGTACGTATCGGCAACTGCCTGCCTCTGTCTGAGGTTCCGGTTGGTACTATGGTACACAACATTGAGCTGTATCCGGGACACGGCGGACAGCTGGTTCGTTCCGCTGGCAACGGCGCGCAGCTCATGGCAAAGGAAGGAAAGTACGCGACGCTGAGACTTCCCTCCGGCGAGATGAGAATGGTTCCCCTGAACTGCCGCGCGACCATCGGCGTAGTGGGAAATGCGGAGCATAACCTGATCAATATCGGAAAGGCCGGAAGAAAGCGCCATATGGGTATCCGTCCTACCGTCCGCGGTTCTGTTATGAACCCCAACGACCATCCCCACGGCGGTGGTGAAGGAAAAGCCGGAATCGGACGTCCCGGTCCCTGCACTCCCTGGGGCAAGCCTGCTCTTGGCCTGAAGACCAGAAAGAAGAACAAGGCTTCCAACAAGCTGATTGTAAGAAGAAGAGACGGTAAGGCAATTAACAATTAGTAGGAGAAATTAAGGAGGTAAACCTATGGCTCGTTCATTAAAAAAAGGACCATTCGCGGATGAAAGCCTGTTAAAGAAAGTAGACGCGATGAATGCGGCAGGCAGCAAGCAGGTAATTAAGACCTGGTCCCGCCGTTCTACGATCTTCCCGCAGATGGTAGGCCATACGATTGCGGTACACGACGGAAGAAGACATGTGCCGGTATACATTACGGAGGATATGGTAGGCCATAAGCTGGGAGAGTTCGTGGCAACCAGAACCTACCGCGGTCACGGAAAAGACGAAAAGAGATCTGGCGTTCGCTAGAATATTTCTATAAAGCAACAGGGCGCACCCGCCTGCGGGTGCAGCGAATGCCCGACGGGCAGAGAATTTGAAAGGAGGCTATATCTATGGCTAAAGGACATAGATCCCAAATCAAGAGAGAAAGAAATGCCAAGAAGGATACGAGGCCCTCAGCAAAGCTGTCATACGCTAGGGTTTCTGTCCAGAAAGCATGCTACGTTTTGGATGCCATTAGAGGAAAAGATGTGCAGACGGCGCTTGGTATTGTAACTTACAATCCCAGATATGCTTCTGAGCTGATTGCGAAGCTGCTGAAATCCGCGATCGCAAACGCGGAAAACAACAACGGTATGAAGGCTGAGAATCTTTATGTAGAAGAGGGCTATGAGAATTAAGGACCGACAATGAAGAGAATTAGACCCAGAGCACAGGGCAGGGCTTACCGCATCGAGAAGAGAATGAGCCATATCACTGTTGTGCTGAATGAGAAATAAGGAGGGCAATCATGGGACAGAAAGTTAATCCACACGGTCTTAGAGTCGGTGTAATTAAAGACTGGGATTCAAGATGGTATGCGGAAGCAGACTTCGCAGACTGTCTGGTTGAGGATCACAAGATCAGAACCTATCTGAAGAAGAGATTATTTTCCGCAGGTGTTTCCAAAATCGAAATCGAGAGAGCATCTGACCGGGTTAAAGTGATTATTTATACGGCAAAGCCTGGCGTGGTAATCGGCAAGGGCGGCGCTGAGATTGAGAAATTAAAAGCAGAACTTCAGAAATCTGTTTCCAAGAAACTGATTGTGGATATCAAAGAAGTAAAGAGACCGGACAAGGACGCGCAGCTGGTAGCGGAGAACATCGCGGCACAGCTTGAGAACCGTGTTTCCTTCCGCCGGGCAATGAAATCCTGCATGGGACGCGCGATGAAAGCCGGCGCTCTTGGTATCAAGACTTCCGTATCCGGACGTCTGGGCGGAGCGGATATGGCACGTACCGAGTTCTACAGCGAGGGAACCATTCCCCTTCAGACACTGAGAGCAGATATTGACTATGGATTCGCAGAAGCAGATACCACCTACGGAAAGATCGGCGTAAAGGTGTGGATCTACAAAGGCGAAGTACTTCCATCTAAAAAAGAAGGGAGCGATCAATAATGTTACTGCCCAAGAGAGTAAAACGTCGTAAACCGTTCCGCGGTTCTATGGCGGGGAAGGCCCTGAGAGGCAATAAAATCTCCTACGGTGAGTACGGACTGGTTGCAACTGAGCCCTGCTGGATTAAATCAAACCAGATCGAGGCAGCCCGTATTGCCATGACCCGTTACATTAAGCGTGGCGGTAAAGTTTGGATCAAAATTTTCCCGGACAAGCCGGTAACAGCAAAACCTGCTGAAACGCGTATGGGTTCCGGTAAAGGAACGCTGGAGTACTGGGTGGCAGTTGTAAAGCCCGGCCGCGTAATGTTTGAGCTGGCAGGTGTTCCTGAGGAAGTGGCTCGTGAGGCATTGCGCCTTGCTATGCACAAGTTACCTTGCAAATGTAAAATCGTTTCTCGTGCAGACTTAGAAGGCGGTGATAACAGTGAAAATTAATAAGTATGTAGAAGATTTAAAGGCAAAATCAGCTGCAGAATTAAACGAAGAATTAGTAGCTGCTAAGAAGGAACTTTTCAATCTGAGATTCCAGAACGCTACCAATCAGCTGGATAATACGAGCAGAATCAAAGAGGTTCGCAAGAACATTGCCAGAATCCAGACTGTTATTACGGAGAAGGCAAACGCGTAAGCAATGCCTGGGACAGATTGAGAGAAAGGAGAGATTTTCGTGGAAAGAAATCTTAGGAAGACCCGTGTAGGCAAGGTTGTCAGCAATAAAATGGATAAGACAATTGTTGTTGCAGTAGAGAACCACGTAAGACACGCTCTTTACAACAAGATCGTAAAGAGAACTTACAAGCTGAAAGCACATGACGAAAACAACGAATGCAGCATTGGAGATACCGTTAGAGTGATGGAGACAAGACCCCTGTCCAAGGACAAGAGATGGAGACTTGTTGAGATCGTTGAGAAAGTGAAATAATATAGGAGGGATATCAGCATGGTACAGCAGGAAACCAGACTGAGAGTTGCTGATAACACCGGTGCAAAAGAGCTTCTTTGCATTCGCGTTATGGGCGGTTCCACAAGAAGATATGCAGGGATTGGCGATATTATCATTGCTTCCGTTAAAGATGCAACGCCAGGCGGTGTTGTTAAAAAGGGTGATGTAGTAAAGGCAGTTGTGGTACGTACCGCGAAGGGCGTTCGCCGGAAAGACGGTTCCTACATCCGTTTTGATGAGAATGCGGCTGTCATCATCCGTGACGATTTGAATCCGAGAGGAACTCGTATTTTTGGACCAGTAGCCAGAGAGCTTCGTGAGAAACATTTTATGAAGATCGTTTCTTTAGCTCCGGAAGTATTATAAGGAGGGCCAAAAGAATGAACAAAATTAAGACGGGCGATACCGTAAAGGTAATTGCCGGAAAAGATAAAGACAAAGAAGGCAAGGTTCTGGCGGTTAAGGACGGCAAGGTTCTGGTAGAAGGAATCGGTATGGTGACGAAGCATACAAAACCGTCCGCAGGCAACCAGCAGGGCGGCATCGTAAACAAGGAGTCCTTTATCGACGCTTCCAACGTAATGCTGATGCATAAGGGCAAAGTTACCAGAGTCGGTTTTAAGATGGACGGCGATAAGAAGGTTCGCGTAGCAAAAGCTACCGGCGAAGTGATCGACTAATTGAGAGAGGAGGCCGCACAAGTTGAGTAGATTGAAAGAAATTTATAAGAATGAGATCGTAGATGCTATGATCAAAAAGTTCGGATATAAGAACATCATGGAAGTTCCGAAGCTTGACAAGGTTGTCATCAACATGGGCGTTGGCGAAGCAAAAGACAATGCGAAGGTTCTGGAGTCTGCCGTAAAGGATATGGAGACCATCACAGGACAGAAGGCAGTCCTTACAAGAGCAAAGAACTCTGTGGCTAACTTTAAGATCAGAGAGGGTATGGCCATTGGCTGCAAGACAACGCTCCGTGGCGAGAAGATGTATGATTTCGTAGACCGTCTCATCAATCTGGCGCTTCCCCGCGTACGTGACTTCCGGGGAGTGAACCCCAACGCCTTCGACGGAAGAGGAAATTACGCGCTTGGTATCAAGGAGCAGCTGATCTTCCCGGAGATCGAGTATGATAAGATTGATAAGGTTAGAGGTATGGACGTAATTTTCGTAACCACTGCTAAGACAGACGAAGAGGCGAGAGAATTACTGAGACTGTTCAACATGCCGTTTACGAGATAGTATAGGAGGGAAATTTCATGGCTAAAACAGCAATGAAAATCAAGCAGCAGCGCAAACAGAAGTTTTCAACGAGAGAATACTCCCGCTGCAGAATCTGCGGCCGCCCGCATGCTTATCTGAGAAAATACGGTATCTGCCGTATCTGCTTCAGGGAGCTGGCTTACAAGGGTCAGATTCCCGGAGTGAAAAAAGCAAGCTGGTAAGGAATAGACAAGAAAAAAGAACATGTAAAGTCTGAAGAATGAGGAGGAAACTTACATGACAATGAGCGATCCGATTGCAGATATGCTTACAAGAATCCGTAACGCGAACACTGCAAAACACGATACTGTAGACGTACCGGCATCCAAGATGAAAATTGCCATCGCAAACATTCTGGTGGATGAAGGATATATCAAGAAATATGACCTGATTGACGATGGAGCTTTTAAGACCATCCACATCACGCTGAAATACGGCGCGGACAAAAACGAGAAGATCATCACCGGCCTGAAGAGAATTTCCAAGCCCGGTCTTCGCGTATATGCCGGCAAGGACAATCTTCCCAAGGTTCTTGGAGGACTGGGCGTAGCGATCCTCTCCACCAACCAGGGCGTGATCACGGACAAAGAAGCCAGAAAGCTTCAGGTAGGCGGCGAAGTGCTGGCCTTTGTGTGGTAAGATGAGTCATGCAGGTCACAGACCCGCCTGCAAAGCAGGCTTTCGCTGTTTCACAGCTTGGTCTGTGACTCACCGGACGTTCCGTCCGCTGCTTCAAACTGCTCCACAGTCCGCGGCAGGCGAGCCTGCCCGTCCTGTTTCACTGTTTGCTGCATGACAGAACGTTTACACTGAAAACAGAGAAGGCGCCCGTCCTTCTCCGAAAATCTAAGTAAGGAGGAAACAGGCATGTCACGTATCGGAAGAATGCCCGTTGCAATCCCGGCAGGAGTGACTGTTGAGGTTGCCGAAGGTAACAAGGTTACCGTGAAAGGATCAAAGGGAACGCTTGAGAGAGTGCTTCCCAAGGAAATGGAAATTAAGGTAGAGGATGGCCATGTGGTTGTTTCAAGACCCAATGACCTGAAGAAAATGAAATCTCTCCATGGACTTACCAGAACTCTGATTCACAATATGGTAGTAGGCGTAAGCGAAGGCTACACCAAGACTCTGGAAGTAAACGGCGTAGGATACAGAGCGGCTAAGGCCGGCAAGAAACTGACCCTGTCTCTTGGATATTCTCATCCCGTTGAGATGGACGATCCGGAAGGAATCGAGACAAAGGTAGACGGAAACAAGATCATCGTTTCCGGTATCAGCAAAGAAAAAGTAGGCCAGTACGCAGCAGAGATCAGAGAGAAGAGAAAACCGGAGCCGTATAAGGGCAAGGGTATCAAGTACGCGGATGAAGTGATCAGACGCAAGGTTGGTAAGACCGGTAAGAAATAAATAAGGAGAGTGTGAAAATGGTTAGTAAAGAATCAAGAACAAAAGTTCGTTTGAATAAGCACAGAAGAATTCGCAATCGTTTCAGCGGCACTGCCGAGAGACCGCGTCTCGCTGTGTTTAGAAGCAATAACCACATGTACGCGCAGATCATCGACGATACGGTTGGACATACCCTGGTTTCTGCCAGCACTCTTCAGAAAGAAGTAAAGGCAGAGCTGGAGAAAACCAACAACGTAGATGCTGCGGCACATCTGGGAACTGTGATTGCCAAGAGAGCTCTGGAAAAGGGAATTAAGAACGTAGTGTTCGACCGCGGCGGCTTTATCTATCAGGGCAAAATCAAAGCGCTGGCTGAGGCAGCCAGAGAAGCTGGACTGGAATTCTAAAAAGGGAGGAAAAGACACATGAGACATGAGATTATTGACCCAAGTCAGTTTGAATTAACTGAAAAAGTAGTGTCAATTAAGCGTGTAACCAAGGTTGTTAAGGGTGGTCGTAACTTCCGTTTTTCAGCTTTGGTAGTTGTAGGAGACGGCAACGGCCATGTAGGCGCCGGTCTTGGAAAGGCTGCTGAAATTCCTGAAGCGATCCGCAAAGGAAAAGAAGACGCTATGAAGAAACTGATCCGCGTAGCGATGACGGAAGACGCCAGCGTGCCTTACGATTTCATCGGAAAATTCGGCGGCGCGTCCGTTCTTCTGAAATGGGCTCCTCAGGGTACCGGTATCATCGCCGGCGGCCCGGTGCGTAACGTGCTGGAGCTGGCGGGAATCAAAAATATCCGTACAAAATCCCTGGGCTCCAACAACAAGCAGAATGTAGTTCTGGCTACTCTGGAAGCGCTGAAGCAGATGAAGACGCCGGAAGAGGTTGCAAGACTCCGTGGCAAATCTGTAGAAGAGATTCTGGGTTAGGAGGTTTGAGACATGGCAGACAAATTAAAAATTACATTGGTTAAGTCACCCATCGGCGCTATTCCCAAGCATCGCGCGACGGTAAAGGCCCTTGGCCTTACTAAGATGCATAAGACTGTTGAGATGCCCAACAATGATGCGGTAAAAGGCATGATTGCCCAGGTATCCCATATGGTAAAAGTTGAGGAAGTTTAAGACAGTAGAAGATAAGGAGGTGTCACCATGGATTTATCAAATTTAAAGCCCGCTGCAGGTTCCGTCCACAGCGATAACTTCAGAAGAGGACGCGGACACGGTTCAGGAAACGGAAAGACTGCCGGCAAAGGCCATAAGGGTCAGAAGGCGCGTTCCGGAGCTCCCAGAATCGGATTCGAAGGCGGTCAGATGCCTTTATACAGACGTATCCCCAAGAGAGGATTCACCAATCCGAATTCTCTGGACATCGAAGCGATCAATGTCAGCGCTCTGGAAGTGTTTGACAACGACGCGGAAGTGACCATTGAAGCTCTTCTGGAGAAAGGTATTATCAAGAGCCCCAAGGACGGCGTAAAGATTCTTGGAAACGGAACTCTTACAAAGAAACTGAATGTAAAAGTAAATGCTTACAGTGAGGGCGCAAAGGCGAAAATCGAAGAGCTTGGTGGAAAAGCAGAGGTGATCTAATATGTTAGAGACTCTGAAGAATGCGTTTCGAATCAAAGACATCCGCAAGAAATTGTTCTTCACTTTCTGCATGATCGTAGTAATACGGTTTGGATCACAGCTTCCCGTAGTCGGAGTGGACCGGGACTACTTCTCTCAGTGGTTTTCCCAGCAGTCCAACGATGCGTTCAGCTTCTTCTCCGCCTTTACGGGAGGATCCTTTGAGCGGATGTCCATTTTTGCTCTGAGCATTACCCCCTACATTACTTCTTCCATTATTATACAGCTCCTTACCATTGCGATCCCCGCTCTGGAGGAGATGCATAAGGATGGAGAAGAAGGAAGAAAGAAGATCAACCGGATTACCCGTTACGTAACGGTGGCCTTGGCTCTTATCGAGAGCTTGGCCATGACGGTTGGTTTCGGAAACAGCGGACTGATTCCGGATATGAACTTCCTCAAGGGGCTTACGGTAGTGGTTGCTCTGACCGCCGGCTCCACGCTTCTTATGTGGATCGGCGAGCGGATTACAGAGAAAGGCGTTGGAAACGGTATTTCCATCGTCCTGATGGTAAATATCCTTTCCAGTATTCCTTCCGACATGGCGAATCTCTATGACATGTTCATCAAGGGAAAGACCATTGCCTACGGAGTGCTGGCCGGAGTGATTATCCTGGCGGTTATTCTTGCCACGATTCTTCTGGTTATCCTGCTGAACGGGGCCCAGAGAAAGATCCCGGTTCAGTACGCAAAGAAGATGCAGGGCCGGAAGATGGTGGGAGGACAGTCTACCTTCATTCCTCTGAAGGTGAACACCGCAGGCGTAATTCCCGTAATTTTCGCATCTTCTCTGATGTCCATTCCTCAGATCATTATTTCCTTCGGCCGGATCGATGTGGGATCCGGAATCGGCGGTACGATCGTGGGAATGCTGAGCCAGAACAACTGGTTCAATTACAGAACGCCTGTCTATTCTGTGGGCCTGCTTCTGTATATTGTTTTAATCGTCTTTTTCGCGTATTTCTACACTTCCATCACCTTCAACCCGATTGAAGTGGCGGACAACATGAAAAAGCAGGGCGGATTTATTCCGGGTATTCGCCCCGGAAAGCCTACGACGGATTATCTGAATAAGATCCTGAACTATGTCATTTTTATCGGCGCGGCAGGTCTGATCATTGTGGTATTAGTACCGATCTTTTTCAACGGTATGTTCGGAGCTTCCGTTTCCTTCGGAGGAACCTCCATCATCATCGTGGTAGGCGTTATCCTGGAAACTTTAAAACAGATCGAATCTCAGATGCTGGTACGTAACTACAAGGGATTCCTGACAGATTAAGAAGTGTACCTTACGGCGCTGCCCTGGGCGGCGCCTGGGGTGCACTAAAATACTATATTGGCGTCATCGGGAACAGACTTCATTACAGTTCTATAAAGAGGAAAGGCGGTAATATAATATGAAGATAGTAATGCTTGGAGCGCCGGGCGCGGGCAAAGGAACGCAGGCGAAAAGAATCGCGGCTCAGTATAAGATTCCCCATATTTCCACGGGCGATATCTTCCGGGCGAACATAAAGAACAATACAGAGCTGGGCAAAAAAGCCAAAGCCTATATGGATCAGGGCCTTCTGGTGCCGGACGAGCTTACGGTAGATCTGGTTATGGACCGGCTGGCGCAGGAGGACTGCGCAGACGGTTATATCCTGGATGGTTTTCCCAGAACGATCCCCCAGGCGGAAGCGCTGGACCGGGCGCTGTCAGCCAAAGGCGAGCAGCTGGACCGGGCGGTGGACGTAGACGTACCGGATGACAGCATCGTAAACCGGATGAGCGGAAGACGCGCCTGTCAGGGATGCGGCGCTACCTATCATATTCAGTTTAATCCTTCCCAGAAGGGAGAATTCTGTCAGGTGTGCGGGGAAAAGCTCATTCTCAGAGAGGACGACAAACCGGAAACGGTACAGAAAAGACTTTCCGTTTACCATGAGCAGACACAGCCGCTGATCGACTTCTACGCCGGGAAAGGAATCCTGCGAACGGTAGACGGCACAAAAGAGATGGACCAGGTCTTCGAAGAAATCCGGAAGGTTCTGGAAGCGGAATAAGCGTTAAGACAGATGCAGAAAGGAAGTCACAAGAAGTATGTCAGTAACAATTAAATCAGCCAGAGAAATTGAATTAATGCGGGAGGCAGGAAGACTGCTGGAAATCGTACACAACCGCCTTGCGGAGGAGATCCGTCCGGGAATATCCACCTTTGAGCTGGATAAACTGGGAGAGAAGACCATCCGCGAGCTGGGCTGCGTCCCCAACTTTCTTCATTACAACGGGTATCCGGCTTCCTTCTGCATCTCTGTAAACGATGAAGTGGTTCACAGCATTCCGTCGCACGACAAGATTCTGAAGGAAGGGGACATCGTCAGCATTGACGCCGGCCTGATTTACCAGGGAATGCATTCAGACGCCGCCCGCACTTACGGGGTGGGGCAGATTTCCCCGGAGGCCCAGAAGCTGATTGACGTTACCAGGGAAAGCTTTTTCAAAGGAATTGAGTTCGCCAGGGCAGGGCACAGGCTCCATGAGATTTCCGCGGCGATCGGCGATTACGCGGAATCCTTTGGATACGGCGTGGTCCGCGACCTGGTAGGCCATGGGATTGGGAAAGCCCTTCATGAGGATCCCCAGATCCCCAATTTCCGTCAGAGGAGCCGGGGCATCCGGCTGGTGCCCGGTATGACGCTGGCGGTGGAGCCCATGATCAACGCCGGAAGGGCGGACGTGGAATGGCTGGACGACGACTGGACTGTGGTGACGGAGGACGGAAGCTTATCCGCGCATTATGAAAACACCATTCTGATTACCGAGGGTGAACCGGAGATCCTTACGCTGAGCAAATAAACAGATTTCATCATATTACGGAGGTAAGAATGTCCATCTGGAGCAGTGAACAGCTGGCAGTCTCAAAAGCCGGGCATGACAAAGGAAAAACTTTTCTGGCGCTGCCGGGAGAGGGGGATTTTCTTCTTCTCTGCGACGGGGAAGCCAGAACTCTGGAAAAGCCCAAAAAGAAAAAAGAGAAACATGTACAGATGATCCGGCATCTTCCCCAGGAGCTCCTGGAACAGATGCAGAAAGTCGGCAGCGACGCCGACGTCAGAAGAATTCTGAAAGAATACAGAAAGCTGCAGAGCGAAAAAGGAAATTAACAGGAGGTTTTTATGTCAAAAGCAGACGTCATTGAAGTGGAAGGCACCGTACTGGAGAAACTCCCCAACGCCATGTTCCGGGTGGAACTGGTGAATAAGCACGTAGTGCTCGCCCATATCAGCGGGAAGCTTCGGATGAATTTTATCCGTATCCTTCCGGGAGATAAAGTGACCATTGAGCTGTCTCCCTATGATTTATCCAAGGGCAGAATTATTTGGCGTGATAAATAAAAATTGCTTGCAATTAACCTTTCCAAGTGGTATAATTTCAGTTGACTTTTTGTGGAGGCACTATCTCTGTGCCTTTTTATGCCCAAAAAGCAAAGTTCAGAGAGGAAAGGAGGATTAACCATGAAGGTTAGATCATCAGTAAAACCGATCTGTGAGAAGTGCAAAGTTATCAAGAGAAAAGGGAGCATCCGCATTATCTGCGAGAACCCCAAGCACAAACAGAGACAGGGTTAAACAAGAAAACGGCGGGAAACGGGCGTTTAGCCTGTGAGGACAATATAACGATGGAATAAATAAGAAATGATTCTTTTTATATAGATAGTTCTGGATTTATTTCGTTGCGATATTGCTTTTAATACCATCACAGGATTTCGGCAGTCCACGGCCCTGCGTCAAATACCGCTGTGCGCAGGCGCTGCATGCCTTGCAAGAGCAGAAAAGGCTCATGGCTTAATGTGGTGGAAAGGCTGTGTGAAGACGCAGCTGGGCGGCTATGTCTGCCCCAATTAGAAACAATAAAAGCAGTCCCAAGAGACTGCAGAGTAAGAAAATGGAGGAACAAATACATGGCTCGTATTGCTGGTGTAGACTTACCAAGAGAAAAACGTGCAGAGATCGGTTTGACCTATATCTACGGAATTGGTAGAACAAGCGCAAACAAGATTCTTGCGGCAGCGAATGTAAATCCCGATACCCGTGTCAGAGATCTGACAGACGAGGAAGTTGCCAGAATCCGTGACATCATTGATGAGCACTATATGGTAGAGGGTGATCTCAGAAGAGATACCGCTCTGAACATCAAGAGACTTCAGGAGATCGGATGCGACAGAGGCATTCGCCACAGAAAAGGCCTTCCGGTTCGCGGACAGAAGACGAAAACCAACGCAAGAACCAGAAAAGGACCCAAGAGAACCGTAGCGAACAAGAAGAAATAATTCATAACAGATTGCGAACTGTAAAATTATCAGGAAGAAAGTAGGTTAGTTTAGATATGGCTAAGAAAGTTACAAAGAAAGTGACCAAAAAGCGCGTTAAGAAAAACGTTGAACGCGGACAGGCACATATCCAGTCATCCTTCAACAACACCATCGTGACTCTGACGGATGCACAGGGAAACGCGCTGTCCTGGGCAAGTGCCGGCGGCCTTGGCTTCAGAGGTTCAAGGAAATCTACTCCGTATGCAGCGCAGATGGCTGCTGAGACTGCTACGAAGGCAGCTCTGGTTCATGGTTTGAAGACTGTAGACGTATTTGTAAAGGGACCGGGTTCAGGAAGAGAAGCGGCGATCCGCGCGCTCTCCGCAAACGGTCTTGAAGTAACCAGCATCCGGGACGTAACCCCGGTGCCCCACAACGGATGTCGTCCGCCAAAACGCAGAAGAGTTTAATCAGGGAGGTCTATAGAGATGGCAGTAAACAGAGTTCCTGTCCTTAAAAGGTGCAGATCACTGGGACTTGATCCCATTTATTTAGGAATTGACAAAAAATCTACCCGTCAGCTGAAGCGCTCCAACCGCAAGATGAGCGAGTATGGACTGCAGCTGAGAGAGAAGCAGAAAGCGAAATTTATCTACGGAGTGCTGGAGAAGCCCTTCAGAAACTACTATAAGAAAGCAGACCGCATGCCCGGCATGACCGGTACCAACCTGATGGTAATGCTTGAGACAAGACTGGACAACGTGGTTTTCCGTCTGGGATTTGCCAGAACGAGAAAAGAAGCGAGACAGATCGTAGACCACAAGCATGTGCTGGTAAACGGCAAGCAGGTGAACATCCCCTCCTACCTTGTAAAAGCCGGGGATACCATTGAAATCAAAGAGAAATGCAAAGGCTCCCAGAGATACAAAGACATCCTGGAAGTGACCGGCGGACGTCTGGTTCCGGAATGGCTGGAAGCAGATCAGGAAGCCCTGAGAGGAACGGTGAAGGAGCTTCCTACCCGTGAAGCCATTGACGTTCCGGTAAACGAAGTGCTGATCGTCGAGCTGTATTCAAAATAGGCTTAATTTGTAATAATTAACCCTCAACAACAAGAACCCAAAGGAGGGGCTAGATAGTGTTCGATTTCAACAAACCCAAAATAGAGATAGCTGAGATGTCAGAGGATAAGACGTTTGGAAGATTTGTAGTTGAGCCGCTGGAGAGGGGTTATGGTACGACTCTGGGAAACTCACTGAGAAGGATTATGCTTTCTTCTCTTCCGGGCGCTGCCGTAAGCCAGGTAAAAATCGAAGGCGTGTTACATGAATTCAGCTCTATCCCTGGTGTGAAAGAGGACGTCACTGAAATTATTATGAATATCAAATCACTGGCGATTAAGAATACCAGTGAGACGAATGAAGCCAAAGTAGCGTATATCGAATTTGAAGGCGAAGGCGTAGTTACCGCTGCGGATATTCAGGTGGATCAGGATATCGAGATCATGAATCCCGACCAGGTGATCGCCACCTTAAACGGCGGTCCGGACAGCAAGCTCTATATGGAGCTTACGATTACCAAGGGGCGCGGATACGTCAGCGCGGAGAAGGGGAAGACAGAGGATATGCCCATCGGCGTGATTGCCGTGGACGCGATCTATACTCCCGTAGAGCGTGTGAACCTTACCGTTGAGAATACGCGTGTAGGCCAGATTACCGATTACGATAAGCTGACCCTGGACGTATATACCAATGGCACCCTTGAGCCGGACGAGGCGGTGAGCCTGGCGGCGAAGGTGCTGAGCGCCCACCTGGGACTGTTCATCGACCTTTCGGAGAACGCGAAGTCCGCAGAGGTGATGATCGAGAAGGAAGACAATGAGAAAGAGAAGGTTCTGGAGATGAACATCGACGAGTTGGAGCTTTCCGTTCGTTCCTTCAACTGCCTGAAACGGGCCGGTATCAATACGGTGGAAGAACTGTGCAACAGAACCCCGGAAGATATGATGAAAGTCCGGAATCTGGGAAGAAAGTCCCTGGAAGAGGTTCTGGCGAAACTGAAAGAACTGGGACTGTCTCTGCATCCCAGCGAAGAGTAAAGCATAAACGAAAAGAAAGCAGGCGGCCAGTAAGCCCGACGCGCGTGGCCGCATGTTCCGAAATGGAGGAAAAAACAGATGTCAGGTTATAGAAAGCTCAGCAGACCCGCGGATCAGAGAAAGGCTCTGCTCAGAAACCAGGTAACAGCTCTGCTGTACAGAGGTAAGATCATTACCACAGAGGCGAAGGCAAAGGAAGTCCGCAGGATTGCGGAAGGCCTGATCGCTCTTGCCGTGAGAGAGAAAGACAACTACGAGACCGTTACCGTTACCGCCAAGGTTGCCCGCAAGGACAAGGACGGCAAGAGAGTAAAGGAAGTCGTAGACGGAAAGAAAGTAACGGTATACGACGAAGTACAGAAGGAGATCAAGAAGGATAAGCCCAGCAGACTCCACGCGAGACGTCAGATGCTGAAGGTTCTCTATCCGGTAAAGGAAGTTCCCAAGGAAGCGGCAGGACGGAAGAAAAATACAAAAGAGATTGATCTTCCCGCAAAGCTTTTTGACGAAATCGCTCCCAAGTACGCGAACCGCAACGGCGGCTATACCAGAATCGTAAAGATCGGTCAGCGCCGGGGCGACGGCGCAATGGAAGTTGTGCTTGAGCTGGTTTAATCCAGAATGTTTCAGAAGCCATTGGTCTGCAGGAGCAGCTGCCCTGCCGGCTGATGGCTTTCCTGATTTATAAGAAAACAGATAGGAGAATAAAGAATGAGTGAGAAAAAAAGCAGTCCTTCTCTTTTCCGCATCCTTTTGCAGCTTTTTCAGGGCGCTCTCATAGGTCTGGGGGCTGTGCTTCCCGGTATTTCCGGAGGCGTGCTCTGCGTGGTATTCGGAATTTACAAAACCATTATGGAGCTCCTTGCCAATCCCTTTAAGAACTTTAAGACTCATGTGCCGAAACTGATCCCCATTCTGATCGGAGGCGCTGTGGGCTTTCTGGGCATTGCGAATCTTCTGGCCTATTTCCTGGAAAAATATCCGGATACCTCCGTATGCCTTTTTGTAGGCCTGATCGCGGGGATGCTGCCTTCTCTGTTTCGGGAAGCCGGAGAAAAGGGAAGAACATCCGGCTCCTTTTTTTCCATGGGAATCGCCATGGCAGTGATCTTTGCCCTTCTTGGGTGGCTGGAGATCGCTTCGGTTACGATTACCCCGAACTTCGGCTGGTACCTTTTCTGCGGATTCTGTCTTGCCCTCAGCGTGATAGCGCCGGGCATGAGCTTTTCCACGCTGCTGATGCCGCTGGGGCTGTATACCCCGTTTGTAGACGGGATCGGCCACCTGGATTTCGCCATCCTGATTCCGGCGGGCATCGGAGCGCTGGCTACTGTTATCTGCCTGGCCAAGGCAGTGAACGCCCTGTTTGACCACTACTACAATCTGGCGTTTCACGCGATCATCGGAATCGTGATTGCCGCTACGGTTATGATTATTCCCTTTGACAGCTTTACCGTCTCCGGAAGCCAGACGATGATCAATCTGGCCTTCCTGGTGATCGGTATTATTGCGGCTCTGATTCTGGATTATTTCAATCAGAAGGTACCGGTGGAAAAGTAAAGAAAATCCCATAAAAGGAGGAGAAAACCATGGAGTATACCATAAGGAACCAGGAAATGACCGTTGTGGTCAAAAGCTTGGGCGCGGAGCTGCAGTCCATCCGCGGCAAGGACGGAACGGAGTATCTGTGGCAGGGAGATCCGGCCTTCTGGGGCGACCGCGCGCCCAATATTTTCCCTTATGTGGCCAGGCTGACTGAGGGGACGTATACCCTTTCCGGCCAGGAGTACGCCATGAGGATTCACGGCTTTCTCAAGTATATGGAGCTGGAGGTAAAAGAGCAGAGGGAAGACGCGGTAACCTTTGAGCTGCGCTCCTGTGAGGATACCAGAAAGCAGTACCCCTTTGATTTTGCTTACCGGATCACGTACCGTCTCCGGGGAAAGACGCTGGCGGTGGAGCATCAGGTGGAGAACCTGGGAAGCGGCAGAATGTACTTTGGAATCGGAGGGCATCCGGGATTTCAGGTTCCCCTGGAAAAAGGACTGTCCTTTGAGGACTATCAGCTCTCCTTCACAGAAGCCTGTCGTCCGTACCGGGTAGGCTTTACCGAGGACTGCTTCCTGAACGGGCAGGACGAAGAATATCCCCTGAAGGAGGGACGGATCCTGCCTCTGGAGCACAGCCTCTTTGATCAGGACGCGGTGGTGCTGAAGCACGCCTGCCGGGAGGTCACCCTTTCCTCTGACAAGGGAAGCAGAGGACTTACCGTAACGTATCCGGATTTTCCCTATATCGGATTCTGGCACAAGCCCAACAGCCAGGCGCCCTATGTGTGCGTGGAGCCGTGGAGCTCCCTGCCCTCCAGAAAGGGAATCCGGGAGAACCTTTCCCAGCAGTCGGATCTGATTGCCCTGGAAGGGGGAAAATGCTGGGAAACGGTCTGGGAAATCCGTATTTTTTAAAATCTGTCTACTTTTTTACAGACAGATTTCAAGAATATCTTGACTTATAGTTGACTACAGGGCTTACAATCTATACATGGTTTCTGGAAGTGCCGGAACGGAAGAGAAAGGAAGCGTGGTAAGCCATGACGATCAAAGAAGTCAGCGAAAGATACAATATTTCACAGAATACACTGCGTTACTATGAGCGGGTAGGTATGATTCCCAGGGTTCACCGTACTTCTGGGGGGATCCGGGATTACCAGGAGGAAGATCTGGGATGGGTGGAGCTGGCCCTGTGCATGCGAAGCGCCGGTCTTCCCATCGAAGCCATGAGCGAATATGTGAAGATGGTTCAGCAGGGAGATTCCACAATCCCGGCGCGGCTGGAGCTTCTGCTCAGACAGCGGGAGAAGCTTTTGGCGCAGAAAAGCCAGATCGAAGAGACGCTGGAGCGTCTGAATGTGAAGATAGCGAATTATACGAAATGCGGAACGCTTTCCGCCTGTACGGATCCTGCGCAGTAAAACAGCAGAAGAACCGTTCCGCCGGAGTGCCTTTGTGACGGCATGAGGCGGGACGGTTTAAATTTTTGGAAAATGTAGAATTTGTATTTGACAAGCACACTATTATATGGTAGAATCATTAACCGTAGCGATCAGTTGAGTTGCTATGCTGTTGTGGCACAGTCGGTAGCGCACCTCATTGGTAGTGAGGAGGTCACGGGTTCGATTCCCGTCAACAGCTTCCTGGAAAAGCCCTGAAGAATCAGGGCTTTTTGTTATGTACCGGGAACCGCGCAAGAGGATTCTGTAATAAAAATTGACAGATAGGAAAATCTATGGTATTTTATTAGGAAACACGGAAAGGAAGTGATTTCACACATGGACGATGGCTGTCAAGGCGATTGTAAGAAGATGAAAAATGCTGTAGCTGCGCCATGTTGCTTTATGGATAGATAGAGGTATGGTCTGCCGGGGAAAGAGCTTCCGCGGCAGGCTGTACCTTTTTGCGGTTTTTTAGATTGGATTTCACGAATGGAGGAGCAACATGATAGGAGCTATATTACTGCAGATTTTATTGATTTTTCTGAATGCGACCTTTGCCAGCGCCGAGATCGCGGTGCTGTCAATGAATGAAACGAAACTGAAACGAATGGCGGAGGAGGGAAACAAAAAAGCCAGAAAGCTGAAGGCCCTTACGGAGCAGCCGGCCAGATTTCTCTCCACGATTCAGATCGCCATCACGCTGTCCGGTTTTCTGGGCAGTGCGTACGCGGCGGATAACTTTGCCGGGCACCTGGTAAACCTTTTGGTGGCTTTGAAGATCCCGGCCTCCAGATCCGTTCTGAATTCGGTGTCCGTGTTCCTGATTACCCTGATTCTCTCTTATTTCAGCCTGGTATTCGGCGAACTGGTTCCCAAGCGGGTGGCCATGAAGAAATCCGAGGCTCTTTCCCTGGGAATGTCCGGCATGCTTTACGGGATTTCCAAGGTCTTTGCCCCGATTGTCTTTCTTCTGACGGTTTCCACCAACCTGGTTCTTCGCCTTATGGGAATTGATCCGGAGGAGGAAGACGAGCAGGTGTCTGAGGAAGAGATCCGCATGATGCTGGCTACGGGAAACGAGCAGGGTACCATTGACGCGGAAGAGAACGAGATGATCCAGAACGTCTTTGAGTTTGACGATATTACGGCGGGCCAGATCTGTACCCACCGGATTGACGTGATTTCCCTGGATGTGACGGATACGGCAGAAGACTGGAAACAGATTATCTTTGAACAGCGGCACACCCTTTACCCGGTGTGCGACGGCAGTGTGGACGATGTCATCGGTATTCTGGATACGAAGGATTATTTCCGCTCCGCGGACAAATCCAAAGAGTATCTTCTGGAGCATGCGGTGGATCAGCCCTATTTCGTTCCGGAGGGTATGAAGGCCAATGTTCTGTTCCGGAACATGAAGCAGAACCGTACGTATTTCGCCGTGGTAATTGACGAGTACGGCGGACTTTCCGGCATCGTTACCCTGCATGACCTGATGGAGGCCCTGGTGGGGGATTTGTATGAGATTGAAGAGCCGACTATGCCGGAGGAGATCGAGAAGCTGGGAGAGAACCATTGGTGCATCTATGGTTCCGCGGAGCTGGACGAGGTGGCGGAAGCGCTTGGCGTGGAGCTGCCGGTAGATGAGTATGACACCTACAGCGGCTTTATCTGCGGAGAGATCGGAAGAGTGCCCAAGGACGGCGAAAGCTTTGAGGTGGAATCTCACGGCCTGAAGATTTACGTCCATTCGGTGGAGAGCCACGTAATCGGCAGAACTACCGTGGAAGTGCTTCCGGCGGAGAAAGAGGAAGAAGAGCAGGAGCGGGCGTAACCGCCGGCAAACACAGAAGAACAAAGAAGGCAGACATTCACGGAAAAGGTGAATCGTCTGCCTTTGGTTTTACTGTTCCATCTGCCGTCCCAGAAAGCAGGCGGCGCATTTTGCCAGAGCCTGTTCCGTCTCTCCCAGCCTCCGGGCCGGGTCTTTGCTTCGCAGGATGACGGAGCCGATGACGTCCCCTTCGCAGAGGATGGGACTGATTACCATGGGAAGGCTGCTGTCCACGTCCTGCCCGGTGATCTTGAGAGGAGGGGTTCTGGGCTGCTCCACAAGGATGTGCTCTCTTTCGTTCATGACGTCCTCCAGCTGTCCGGTTACCGCGGCTCCGATGGAATCCTTTTTCATACCGCCTGCGGCGGCGATGACCTGATCCCGGTCCGTGATGCATACGCTGTGGCCGGATGTGCTGGCCAGCGCTTCCGCGTACTCCTTCGCAAAATTTCCCAGCTCCCCGATGGGGGAATATTTCTTCAAGATAATCTCGCCTTCCCGGTCTGTGAAGATTTCCAGAGGATCCGCCTCGCGAATACGGAGGGTGCGGCGGATTTCTTTCGGTATCACTACCCGGCCGAGATCGTCGATTCTTCTTACAATGCCTGTCGCTTTCATTTGTCGGTTCTGCCTCCATTTCTGATTTCTGTCGTAATTCCTGTAGAGCTAGTATCTGTAAGAAATGGAGATTTATTCAGATTTTCGGACAAAGGATTTACAGGCTCAGGGAATGGCGGCCCATCTGCTCCAGAAGATCGCTCTTGATCTTAAAAAGCTTGTCGGAGAGATCCACGTACACGTTGTGAGGATTCGCGAAACGCTTTGTCTCTTCCCAGAGCGTATTTTTCTCCTGGGTGCAGTAATCCCGGATTTCCATAACGGAAGGAGACGTATAGACGCATTCTCCCTTCAGGAAGATGGGCTGCAGCATCTCCCGGAGGACATACGTATTTTTCTTGATCTTCGTCTTTTTCCAGGTCTCCAGGGGATCAAAAATAATCAGATCCTGAGACTCGTCATACGTCTCGTCGGCCAGGCAGATGAGATCCGCCCGGATCTTTCCGGTCTCCCGGTCGTAAATGCGGAGTATCTTTTTGTTGCCGGGGTTGGTGATTTTTTCGGTGTTTTCCGAAAGCTTGATTTTTGGAATAAATTCCCCGGTCTTTTCATCCAGCACCGCGGCAAGCTTATAGACGCCGCCGAAGGCGGGACAGTCCTTGGAGGTGATCATATTCGTGCCTACGCCCCAGGACGTGATGGCCGCCCCCTGGGTCTTCAGGCTGTCGATCAGGTACTCGTCCAGGTCGCTGGAAGCGGAGATAATAGCGTCGGGGAAACCGGCTTCGTCCAACATCTTCCTGGCTTTCTTCGACATGTATGCCAGGTCTCCGCTGTCCAGACGGATCCCATAATTTTTCAGCTCGATGCCGGATTCCCGCATTTCTTTAAAGATCCGGATCGCGTTGGGAACGCCGGAACGCAGCGTGTCGTACGTATCTACCAGCAGGAGGCAGGCGTCCGGATAAAGCTGGGAGTATTTCCGGAAGGCCGTATACTCATCCGGGAAGCTCATAATCCAGCTGTGGGCGTGCGTCCCCTTTACCGGAACGTCAAAAAGCTGTCCGGCCAGCACATTGGAGGTCCCGATACAGCCGGCGATCATGGCTGCCCTGGCTCCGTAAATGCCGGCGTCCGGTCCCTGGGCCCGGCGAAGGCCGAACTCCATGATCCCGTCCCCTCTGGCTGCCTGTACCACGCGGGCGGATTTGGTGGCGATCAGGCTCTGATGGTTTACGATGGTCAGGATGGCCGTCTCCACAAGCTGGGCCTGCATGATGGGCGCGATCACTTTGAGAAGCGGCTCGTGGGGAAAGACCACGGATCCCTCCGGGATGGCGTAGAGATCTCCTTCAAAGCGGAAGCTCTTCAGATATTCCAGGAAGGGCTCGTGAAAAATACCAAGGCTTCTCAGGTACGCGATATCCTCCGGGGAAAAGCGCAGATTCTTAAGGTAATCGATGACCTGTTCCAGGCCCGCGGTGATGGCGTAGCCGTTTCCGCAGGGATTGTTTCGGTAAAAAACATCGAAGATCACGGTCTCGGAAGAATGGCTCTCAAAATACCCCTGCATCATCGTCAGCTCGTACAAATCGGTTAATAGTGTCAGATTCATTTTACTCATGGGGATTCTCCTTTGCATGGTCTGTTAGTTATCAAGTATACCACAAAAATGCCGCTGTGCGCGTTCGGTTTCCAAAAAGCCGTTAAAAAAATGAAAAAAGTGCTTGCATTCTTCCGCAAGTTGCGCTATAATCCTTCTTGCATGTGAATAGAGGGCTATCGCCAAACGGTAAGGCAACGGACTCTGACTCCGTCATTTCAAGGTTCGAATCCTTGTAGCCCTGTAAGTAGAATGGCCGTTGTAAAGTCGGGAGAGCAGATTTCCGATCGAGACTTTGCAGCGGTCTTTTCAGCATACGAAAGGAAGTTATTATGGCGTACGAATTTAAGAGCAGAGTCCGCTACAGCGAGATGGGACTGGACCGCAGACTGACGCTGTCCTCCCTGGTGAATTATTTTCAGGACTGTTCCACGTTTCAGTCCGAGGAATGCGGGTGCGGGCTGGACTATCTGGCAGAGCAGAACCGGGTGTGGATGGTTCTTTCCTGGCAGATCGAGATTCTCCGGCTACCCTCTCTGGGAGAGAGGATCCGGATACAGACCTGGCCCTATGATTTTAAGGATTTTTATGGGATGAGAAATTTTGCCCTGGCAGCGGAAGACGGAAGCTATCTGGCCAAGGCCAACAGCATCTGGGTCTTTATGAACCGTGAGACCGGACGGCCCTGCAAAGTCCTTCCGGAACACATTTCCGGATACCGTCTGGAGCCCAGGCTGGAGATGGAATATACCTCCAGAAAGATCCGCACCGGTACGGAAGGCAGAGAGGAAGCTTCCTTCCTGGTAGCGAAACACCATCTGGACACCAATCATCATGTGAACAACGGGCAGTATATTTTCATGGCCCAGGAATATCTTCCGGACGGGTTCCGGACAGACCGGCTTCGGGTGGAATACCGGAACCAGGCGCGGCTTCACGACCGGATTTTCCCGGTTGTATTTGAAGAAGAGGGCAAGACCTGCGTTTCCCTGAACAATGAAAAGGGACAGGCTTACGCGGTGATAGAATTTATCCGGAAGGGAGAATGAGGATGCTTCGCTTAGGAGAAAGACAGACCCTTACAATGGTAAAAAAAGTAGAGTTTGGCGTATATCTTGCCGAGGCGGGGCAGCCGGAAGAACGGGTGCTCCTGCCCAAGAAGGAGGTTCCGGAAGGGTTCGGATGCGGGGACGAGATTAGCGTCTTTCTGTACCGGGACTCCAGGGACCGGATGATCGCCACGGTGCGGGAGCCGATGCTCACCCTGGGAAAGACGGCGGTGCTCAAGGTAAAAGAAGTCGGGAAGATCGGCGCCTTTTTGGACTGGGGCCTGGAGAAGGACCTGTTTCTTCCGTTCCGGGAGCAGACCGGAAGAGTCAGCCAGGGAGAGAAATGTCTGGTGGCGCTCTATGTGGACAAAAGCTCCAGACTCTGCGCCACCATGCGGGTATATCCGTATCTCAGGAAGAATTCTCCCTACCAGGCGGGAGACGAGGTGGAAGGAAGAGTTTATGAGACCGGAGGCAACTTCGGCGTCTTTGTGGCGGTGGACGACTGCTATTCCGGGATGATCCCCAAGCGGGAAGTGCCGGAGGGCCTCAGACCCGGCGACTGGATCCGGGCCAGGGTCGCCGCGGTGAAGGAAGACGGGAAGCTGGATCTGAGCATCCGGGATAAGGCTTATCTGCAGATGGAGGAAGACGCGGCCTATATTCTGGAGGTTCTGGATCAGTACGAGGGCGTGCTGCCTTTTGACGACCGGGTTTCCCCGGAGATCATCCGCAGAGAGTTCGCCCTGAGCAAGAGCGCGTTCAAACGGGGAGTCGGAAGACTGCTGAAACAGGGGATCATAGAAATATCAGGCGGAAAGATCCGCAGAAAGGAGCAGCAAGCATGAAGAACATCATAAAGACAGACAAGGCGCCGGCGGCGATCGGACCGTATTCCCAGGCCGTTGAGGTGAAGGGAATGATCTATACCTCCGGGGTGATTCCGGTAAATCCGGCGACCGGCGAGATTCCGGAGCGCGTAGAAGCACAGGCGGACCAGGCTTTTTCCAATCTGCGCAATCTTCTGGAGGCGGCAGGAGCCGGGATGGATCAGGTGGTGAAGACCACGGTTTTCATAAAAGAGATGAAGGATTTCGGCGTGATCAACGAAATCTATGCCCGGTATTTTCCGGAGCCGTATCCGGCCCGTTCCTGTGTGGAAGTGGCCAGACTTCCCAAGGACGTCCTTCTGGAAATTGAGGCAATCGCTGCAAAATAAAAAGAAATCGTGCTGAATTTCCAAAATTTACTTGATTTTGCCGAAAACGCGGGTTATATTGGATGCGTAAACAGGAACTTTTGGAAAGACAGGAAAGGGGAAACGAATTATGAAGGTACAGAACATTAAGAATATCGAGAAGTTTTTTGGAGTGATAGACGACTGCAAGGGAAGAGTCGAGCTGGTGACCGGAGAGGGCGACCGGCTGAACCTCAAGTCCAAGCTGAGCCAGTATGTTTCTATGGCGAACATCTTTTCCAACGGCGAGATTCCGGAGCTGGAGATCATCGCTTATGAGAAGGAAGACATTGACCGTCTGATCAACTATATGATGAACGAGTAATCCCTGAGAAAGGGAACAGGGAAAACCGGGAGAAGGCCATAGGCTGGACTCCCGGTTTTCTTGCGTTTGGAGAAAAGGATTCCCTTAACGCGAGGCGGTGTGGTATAATAAAACCACTTTACTTTTGAGGTGCGAAGAAAACATGGTTCATTTTACACATCTGCACGTCCAC
>CALWMW010000188.1 GCA_944382085.1 uncultured Lachnospiraceae bacterium
TCTATGAGGGCGAAAGCCAGATCCGCGCGGCGAACGGGATCAACATCCTGGTCTATGACCATTTCACGCAGAGCCTGGTGACGGCGCTGGGCTTTAACGCGGACAATGGGTATGCCTGCGTCAGATAGAGAGAGACTGCCGTTTTTCACGGATATGTTTTACCTGGGGATTTTCTGGGCCGAAATCCTTTTCCAGATCGAGCTCCAGCTCCAGGTAAAGCTGCTCCGCGCGTTCCCGATCATGCTGGCGCGCGGCATTGTCTGCGATAGCCGTCCGGGTGCGGACTGTCTGCACGCTTGTTTTCCCGTTCAAAGAAAGATTCAGTTCAAGGGCGCGGTTTAAATATGATTCTGCGTCTTCATATCTTCCGAGGGCGCTGCAGCAGATTCCCATATCAACAAGAGAATAGGCACTATTGGCGATCTCACACCTATTTCTGGAATAGAAAATATCATAGCTTTCCTGACAGTATTTCAGCGCTTTTTCGTAATTTCCCTGTTCCATCCAGAGTCGTTCCAGTTCCACTATGGTATCGCCTGAGTAATAGCGCGCTTCCCTGCGTTCCTCGTCACTGGAGGCTTCCGCGTATAGCCGGGCGAAGATTTTCATGGCCTTATTCAGGTATTTTTCCGCTTCTTTAAAATGTTTCTTCAGATAGGCGCAGCGTCCAAGCTTTCCATAGCTGACGGCGACGTCACGGTGGAAGGAGCCGAGAACAGCAAGACGGGCTTCCAGTCCCTGGCGGTAATAGGGCTCAGCGGAGTCATTGTCGCCGCTGTTATGGTATGCTCCGCCCAGCCAGGTGGCTGCCATCCCTGTTTCTACAGTTTCCGGGCCGAACTCTCGCAGAGTCATTTTGTAAAAACGAAGACAGCTCTGAATGGAGAGCTCAAAATTTCCACAGATCCAGGCGCAGTTTCCAAAGTCGCCGTACTGGAGCCAGAGCTCTTTCTGCGGCTCCGGAAAGGTGCGGAGGAAAAAGAAGAGATAAGGAGACAAAGCGTTTCTTTCTTCGGTAGTATAATACCAGCAGTTTCGTAGTTTCTTCCATAACCCGATTACGTAATCCTGGCACAGCAGCGGTGTCGGATGGAGCTGCTCCCGGACGACATCTGCAATCACAGGATGGAGTATCAGAGTATCTGTCTTTTCATCAAGCATCAACCAGCTTTTAGAAAGCAGACTGTTAATGCCATCGTAATCTTCCAGCCCGCAGATTTCGCCGAACAGAGGGATTTCGATGCCAATTTGCGGAACCATACACATGCAGCACAGGATATGCTGCTCTTTCTGGCTTAATTTGGAGAGCTGAAAAAGCTCCCGGATATATTCGAAGGAGGTATGCTGCGCCGGGCTTCCTTCCCTTTTTATCTTTTCTTTTAGTCGGGTATTAATGCCGCTGTCCCTAAGAAGCGCAAGCATTTTCTGCGGCTTTATAAAGCTGGCCCGCATCTGCCGGGCGATCAGCTCCACAGTGATGGTATGGCAGTCTGCCAGGCGCAGGATTTCGTCTACCGTCTTCCTGTCCTCCGCATGGAGTGGGCGTCCGTAATTGTCGGCAAAGATCTGCCGCACCTTTGCAAAATCGCCGATTTTTCCTATATGCAGGACAGGATAGCCATAATGCTCGAACCGTGATGTAATCAGCAGGTGGTAGGGACCATGGATCAGATCCTCCAGATGCGGGTCGTCCTCCACATCGAAATTATCAAGAATCAGAAGCACGCGGGGAGAGGAGAGCTGTTTCAGAACCTGCAGCTTGCGGCGGAAAAAGGCTTCCGCAGATTCCGTTTCTGTGCTGCGGCGCAGGTTTTCAATGAAAACTTCGTCTCCATTCATGACATCGACCAGGTTTCCGGCATAACCGGCAAAGATAATGGTGTCATATCGATTCCGGAAGGCCTGGGCATATCCTTTGGCGAGTTCGCTTTTTCCGATTCCACCCATTCCCTGAAGAAAAAGAACATGCTCTTTTTCCAGGATTTCAGCAATCTGACGGATCTCTTCTTCTCTGCCTGTGAAGAACGGACGGGGCCAGGAGATGCGTTCCAGCAGCTTCCACTGATTCTGGTTTGTATAGACGGAGTCTTCCCCAGACAGATTCAAAATGCGCTGTGTGAGCTCGTCCAGCCATTGTTCTAATGGGGGCGAGACGGCGTCCAGCCAATGGCAGGGGCCGAGATGATAGCGCAGACGCTTGCTGAGTTCTTCATGATCCACCCTGAACGGAAGAATGTATTGGCAGACGTGTGTCGCCTCTGTGACTTCCTTGGTTACTTCGCCGGAGGCTATGGAATGGCGGCTGATGATTACCACAAAGACATCGCTGAGCCGCAGACCATCCATAATGGAAGCGGCCCAGTCAGAGTGCCTGATATCTCTGGGAGCAATCCAGCAGTGGATTCCGGCTTTTTCCAGATGCCGGCAGATGGCATCTGCTATGGATTTATCCTCTGAACTGTGGCTGATAAAGACAAGGTGTTCCATGGAAAACGTTCTCCTTTTTTATCTCAATTATAAAAAACGGAATCTGGAGTGTCAAACGCATTTTGTCCGATACTTTGCCTGGCACAGTCTTGTAAAAAAAGAAGAACCTGTGATAAAATATAAAAAATCACAGACAAATTTACAAAATGTTAAGAAAACGCAAATCATATATTAAAAATAATTTTTTATAATCAGTAAGGTGTTCAGGAGAGCAATGCGATATGAAAATATGGAGCCTGCCATATTCCTGGAGCGGCCCAACCGCTTCGTGGCCTATGTGGAGCAGGCGG
>CALWMW010000189.1 GCA_944382085.1 uncultured Lachnospiraceae bacterium
GAAACCTCGTCTACCGGCGCTCCTGTGGCTTCATCGTGATGACCGATGGCGGAAGCGACGGTAAGAACGTCTTCCAGGGGCATCCCCAGATCCTTGAGAATCCCGTAGGCCAGCACGCCTCCCGTATGGGCGTGGTCTGTCCGGTTCATGCTGTTCCCGATGTCATGGAGATATCCGGCGATTTTGGCCAGCTCCACCTTATGTTTTCCGTAGCCCAGATCCTTCAGGATCATAGCCGCCGTCTCCGCCGTTTTTGCCGCGTGCTTTTTGGAGTGTTCCGTGTAGCCCAGCTCGCAGAGCACCTGATTGCCTTTTTCAATCAGAAGCGCAATCTCGGTATTCTTTTTGATCTGCTCATAAGTAATGCTCATTTTCTCTCGTATGCCAGGTCATACAGCCTTTCTTGGGCGTTCACCGGCTCTCCTTCCCCTTCCGCCTTCCGGTACTGACCGTCCGGGCCTAAGATTCGCGCTTTCTGATTGTCGGAAAGCATAAGGTCAAAGATTTCCTGTAGCCTCTGCCTAAGAGATGGATCCCACACGGGAGCCGCCACTTCGACCCTGCGTACCGTATTTCTGGTCATAAAGTCCGCGGAACTGATGTAGTATTTTTTCCGTTCTCCCGCTCCGAACATATAAATCCTGGAATGCTCCAGGAACCGCCCTACGATGCTGATCACCCGGATGTTATCTGTCTTTCCGGGAATTCCCGGAATCAGGCAGCAGATTCCCCGAACGATCATCTCCACCTTTACGCCGGCCTGGGAAGCTTCTACCAGCTTATCCATAATCCTTTTATCGGTAAGCGAATTCAGTTTGAATCCGGCGTAGGCCTCTTCTCCCCGTTTCGCCCGCGAAATTTCTTCCTCCAAAAGCGTCAGGATCCGGTTCTGGAGACATTTGGGGGCGACCATAAGGTACTCGCTTTCCTCCAGCGTCTCCCCTTTTGCCAGGGCCTGGAACACCTTTGCGGCTTCCTGTCCGATTCTCGCGTCGGCGGTCATAAGAGAGAGATCCGTGTACAGCCGCGCCGTGTTCTCGTTATAATTTCCCGTGCCGATCTGGGTGAGATAGCGGATCTGTCCTCCGGTCTTTTTCGTTATCAGGCAGAGCTTGGAATGCACCTTATATCCGTCCAGCCCGTAAATCACCTGGCAGCCGGCGCTTTCCAGCCTTCTGGACCAGGCGATGTTGTTTTCTTCATCAAATCTCGCCCTGAGTTCTACCAGTACGACGACTTCTTTTCCGTTTTCCGCCGCTTCAATAAGGGTTTCCACCACCTTGCTCTGTCTGGCCACCCGGTAAAGGCTCATTTTGATGGAAACAACATCCTCATCCTCCGCTGCCTCTGAAAGAAATTTCAAAAAAGGCCGGATCGACTCGAAGGGATAGGACAGCAGCTTGTCTCCCTCCTCCACCTGCGCCAGAATGCTTTCCCCGTCCCGGAACTGGGGCGACTTCTGAGGCGTTCTCTTTTCGTAGAACAGTTCCGGATTTTTTCTCAGAAGATCCTGGATCCGGAAAAGGAACGACATCTCCAGCGGCGCTTTCTCATAAAACAGCCGCGTCCCGTCCAGTTCCAGATATTTTCGGATGGTGTGCACAATCTCCTCATCCATGTTTCTGGATAGTTCCATGCGCACGGGAGCCAGCTTTTTCCTTTCTTTCATCAGCTCCGCCATAAATTCCCGGTAGTCCAGATCCTCGTCGTACAGGGCATCTGAATCGATATCCGCGTTTCTGGTAACCCGCAGAAGGGATTTAGTCTTTATCGTATAGCCTTTAAATATCTTTGAAATAAAGTGAAGAATCAGCTCTTCCGACAGGATATAGCATCCCTTCATGCCCGGAACCGGGATCAGCCGTTCAAACACGGTATTGGTACAGGGGATGATGCCAAGCCGCTCTTTTTTGTTTTTCGTCACAAGAGAAGCCGCTGCGTAGATTTCCCGGTTTCTGAGGAAGGGAAAGGGCTGCCTGCGCCCCACGACCGTGGGAGAAATCAAAGGCGCGATCTCACGGTCGAAATACGCTTCCAAAAAAGATTCGTCCTCTTTCCCGATTTTATGGAAATCCACGATGCGCACGCCCTGTTCCTCGATCTGGCTCATCAGACGGGCGTACAGCTCGTCCCGCTTCCCAATCAGCCGCCGTACCTCCTCTACGATCGCGTCAATCTGCTGAGCCGGGGACATCCCGGTTTTATTATCCGTAATTTTTTCCTTCAGCAAAACCTGATCCTGCAGAGAGCCGACCCGGACCATAAAGAACTCGTCCAGATTGCTCTGAAAGATTGAGACGAAGGTCAGTCTTTCGCACAGAGGCACCTGGGGATTCTCCGCTTCCTCCAGAACTCTTTCGTTAAACTGCAGCCATGATAATTCTCTGTTTTTGTAAATCTGATCCACGTTTTCCTCCATTCCCGCAGACCTTTGGCCGCGGCAGCATATTTCCTATCCTGCCTATTTTATACTGGTTCCGGAAACGCCTCTATCACAGGCATGTGAAATTTATGTAAAATTTTCCTGTAAAAAAACAGCGTCCTCCTTGGAACGCTGTCTTCTTTGGGGTTTACTGCCAGAGGAACTCCGGATATTTTCCCGCTTCCTTCATCCTCTGGATCGCGGCTGTCACCTGGGGCTTGTCCTCCTTGTAGGTGACTCCATACCATTTGTCCTCCGATCTTTGCACCTGGACCGTGGCCTTTCCCTCCCGGATCAGACTGCTCACCACTTCCGGCAGGAAATACTCCCCTTTCAGGGGATTCGTCTCCCGGCATTGCTCCAGAAAGGCCGGGAATCTTCTCTCCAGTTCTTCCATAAAGCTGAACGTAAAGCCCCACATATTCATGGACACCAGGCTGTCCGCCGGAATCTCCGCATAAGACCGACCGTCGTCCTCGGTAAACACAGCCTTCTCCCCCCGCTTTTCAATGTGCGTACGCTCCTGAATCCCTGCAAGGAAGCCTTCCCGATCCGTCTGGCAGACGCCTCTCGCCACATAGCCATTCTCCGTAAGCGTGTTTTTCAGTACGTATCCCACCATGGCATAGCGGTATTTCTCATCGTCCGCGGCGGTGGAGAGAAACTCATACAGCGCCTGAAAGCCGTGCTCTCCATAATAATCGTCGGCGTTTATCACGGCAAAGGGCCCATGCAGAAGCTTCCGGCAGCTTAATACCGCATGGCCGGTTCCCCAGGGCTTTACCCGTCCTTCCGGCGCCGAAAACCCCTCCGGCAGATCCGTAAGCTCCTGGAACGCGTAAGCCGTCTCCATAAATCTTCCCGCGCGGTCTCCGATTACGCTCCGGAACTGTTCCTCGTTCTCCCGTTTAATAATAAAGATTACCTTTTCAAATCCTGCCCTTCTGGCGTCATAGAGGGAGTAGTCCATGATAATGTGGCCCTGCTCGTCCACCGGATCAATCTGCTTCAGGCCTCCGTAGCGGCTTCCCATTCCTGCCGCCATAATCACTAATACCGGTTTTTCTCTCATGTTGTGATCTCTCCTTTGTTTTCTTCTTCCTGTTTTTTTCCAGACAGCTTCGCCAGCACTTCCGTGAGCCGTTTAAAATCAATGGGTTTTGAGATATGGGCGTTCATCCCCGCCTCCCGCGTTCTGGCGATATCCTCCGCAAAGGCATTGGCCGTCACCGCGATAATCGGTACGGAAGACGCGTCCGGCCTGGGAAGCTTCCGGATCTTTCGGCTGGCTTCGCATCCATCCATTTCCGGCATCTGCATATCCATTAAAATCGCGTCAATGGAACCGATGGGAGAGGCGGCGAAACGCTCCAGAGCCTCCCTTCCGTTCCACGCCTGAACCAGCTCGGCGCCCAGCATGGTCAGAAATTCCGTGGCAATCTCCATGTTCAGTTCATTATCCTCGGCAATGAGAATCTTCTTCCCCAAAAGGCTGTAGGCCGGAAGCTTCTCTTCTTCCCGTGTCTCTTTCCGGGCTTCGCTCTGCAGAATCTGGAACGGCAGAAGGACCGTAAATTCCGATCCCTTCCCCAGCTCGCTCCTGACAAAGATCTCTCCGCTCATCTGCTGCACCAGGCCCTTGACAATGGGCATCCCCAGCCCCGTCCCCGACGCCTTGACCGGCGCGAACATCGTCTCTCTGGCAAAGGGCTCAAAAATTTTCTCAAGAAAGCTCTGGGACATTCCGATTCCGGTGTCCCGCACCACAATCTGGTATTTCCCCCGGTTGTCCTTTTGTTCCAGTTCTTCCGCTTCAAGCACAATCTTTGCCCCTTTTTCACTGTATTTAAAGGCGTTGGAGAGAAGGTTGTTCAGAATCTGCTTCAGCCGGTTCGGATCCCCCTTTACCACAGCGTTCTGAATCCTGATTTTCGTTTCAAAGCGCTTTCCTTCCTGTTTTGCCTGTTCCCGGAAAAATCCGGCGGCTTCTTCCAGGCATTCTTCCAGATTGACCGGCCGGGCCTCCAGGGAGGTCCCCGCGCCCTGTTCGATCCTGGACATCTCCAGAACATCGTTCACCAGGGCCAGGAGCTGTTTCCCGGAAGCCTCGATCTTTTCAAGATAGTCGTGCACCTTTCCGGGGTCCTGTTCGTTTTCCAGAGCCAGCCTGGCCAGCCCCGTCACCGCGTTCAGCGGCGTCCGCATGTCATGGGACATATTGCTGAAGAACATCGTCTTTTTCTGATCGGCTTTTCTGGCGTTCTCCAGGGCATTTTCCAGAAGCTCATGCTGGGTGATCTCTTTTTTCTTTTCCATATCGATTTCCCGGAAACACATAATCACTTCGTTCAGCCCCACGCCTTTGTTGTAGACAATCCGGATGCTGACCCATTTCCTGGTGTCCTGGAATATTCTCTGGTAGTCCCCGCCGAACTCGTAGATCCGCTGTTTTACCAGCCTGCGGATGTTTCCCATGGAAAAGCTCTTTTTAAATTCTTCGTAAGTGCCGCTCTCCACCACCTGTCCCACCGTATCCAGAAGGTGGCTGTACGCGCCTTTTTTCCCCAGCTTATCAATAACGTCCGAAGAGGACTTGATCGTCTCGTACGTCTCCGTTTCAAAATTAATCCGGTAAATCGCGTAATAGGTGTCGCCCAGAATCTTCAGCGTATCGGAAATGTGCTTCACCTTCCGTTTGCCCAGATAGTCCCGGATCATGGCCGCTGTCACCGCCACCAGAAGAAGCGCGAAAATTCCGGTGAGAATGTACATCGTGGTGTTCATATCCCCATACAGGATCTGCTCCATGGGAATGGTGATGACGGAAAACCAGCCGTTCTCCATCTCATCGTAGTAGACTCCGGCCTTGTTCCCCTCCAGATCCGTCACCGACGCCGTGTAGCTCTCAAAAGCCCCCGCCTTAACTCCCTTTAGCAGCTTGTCCGCGTAATCCTTTACCCCGGCGTCCTCCGCTCTGGCGTCTCCGGATACGTAAATCAGATCTCCCTTCCCGTCAAAGAGATAGTATTCGCTGCTCTTGGGCATGGCCGTCCTGTTTTTGTGGATGTGGAACTTATCCATGAGGATATCAAAGGCCATGACGTTTCCTTCTCCTTCCAGCTTCCTGGAAAGGGGAACCAGTTTTTTCCCGGTAATGGCATCCGTATAGACGTCTGTGAAAACAATCCTGCCCTCCGCCTCCAGAGCGCTCTGGTACCAGGCCTGGGCGGCGTAATCGTACCCTTCGTCTCCCTCCCAGAGAGTCGCGGCCACAATCTTTCCGTCAATCACCGCGTAGGGATCTATGATCCTGGCGCCCAGCACTTCCTCAAGGAAATCCGCGTACCGGGCCAGATAATCCTGAAGCCGCTCCAGGGAACCGTCCTCTTCCACGGAAGCATCCGCATACATCGCTCCCAGATTCAGAAACATCTGATAGATGGAAATCCGGTTCTCCTCCTCTCTGGAGTAGCTCTCCGCCAGATGCGTTCCCATCTCGTCCGCGTTATACAGCAGCTTGTCCCGCACCAGAAAAATGCCGAATATCATCAGCGCCAGAAACACCAGCAGAAGCGCCAGGTTCAGGCTCATGGACCGGTCTGTGGAATTTTTTATCTTTCTTTTTTTCATCACATTTATCCTATTATTTTAGAGTAATGTCTGCTGGAGATCATTCTATCATATTCTCTCAAACCGGGCAAGCGGTCCGAACCCTCCATGCGGAAACGGAAAAACAAAAAAAGACGGCGCAGCCTGTTTTTCCGGCCGAACCGTCCTTCTGTTTCTTTATTTTTCCTGAATCTCCAGAATGTCCATGGGACAGGCTTTGACGCAGATCCCGCAGGCAATGCATTTGGACGCGACCGGAGAAGCCTCCACTTTTACCATCACCTTCATGGGACAGACTTCCACGCACTCGCCGCAGCCGGTGCAGAGCTTTTTGTTGATCATATATACACCCTTCGCGTTCTGGGTGATCGCTCCGTGTTTACAAGTTCTCATACATTTCCCGCACTGGATACAGGTGTTGGGCTTCGGATTGCCGTCCTTTCCCGTCACGATCTGAATGCAGGATTTGTCAGGGTCAAATTCTTTGTAAAAGGCCTCCGAGCAGGCTCTTACGCATTCCAGGCAGGCCATGCAGCCGGTTTTATCTTTCACTACCAGTTTTTTCATCAAAAAATCCTCCTTCGTTTTTCTTCAGTGTACCATCTTCTCTCAGAAAAGACAAGAGATTCCCTCCTCCGGATGCTCCTTGTGGCTGGACAGAATCTTTTCCATCCAGACCATACTGTACCATCGGCCGAATTTGTATCCGCATTTGTAAAATTTTCCTGCCAGGCGGTACCCCATGTGGGCGTGAAATTCCATACTGTTTCTGGTAAGGTATTCGTCCTCCTCTTCCGCGGGAATCCCGATGCAGGCGTAAAGATTCGTAATATGCCGGGCTTTCAGAAGCTCTTCCAGACGGGCGTAGAGCATGCGCCCGATCCCCTTCTTCTTCTGATCCTCCCTGAGATAAATGGTAACCTCCGCGGACCAGCGATAGGCCGCCCGTCCCACAAAGGGACCCGCATACGCGTACCCCAACAGCGCTCCGTCCTTTTCCGCCGCCAGATACGGATAGTGTTCGAGGATCCGGCGGATCCGCCCCCGAAACTCCTCCACAGAAGGCACGGCTGTTTCAAAAGAAACAGCCGTTTTTTCCACGTAGGGACGGTAAATTTCCAAAAGCGCCTCCGCGTCTCCGGGATCCGCGAACCGAATGGTCAGGTTCTCCTGGTTCTGCATCTCTGTCCGTCCTTTCTCAGTAGGATACTACCGTAGTTCCCATGGGGCAGTTCCGGTTGATAAAGCTTAGAACCGAGTCCGAAACTCTTACGCACCCCAGGGAAACGGCGGAACGGGTATTCCCGTCGATTCTTCTGTGGAAAGAGTTTCCTTTTCCGGTCCGGGAATTCCAGGTGAAATAGAACTTATGGTAGCCGTATTCCCACCCCCGCTTAATCAGGCGGAAGGTGCCCACCGGCGTTCTCCCCATCTGTCCGATGACGCAGGGTTCGCTCTTCACCAGCTTCCACTCCCCTTCTGATCCTTTGAAGATGTTTACATTCATGGTGTACTGGCTGATCCAGATCAGGTATTTGGATTTGCTGGTATATCCCTTCTCGTTGATAAAGGCTTCTTTCTGTTTTTTGGTGTAATATTTTTTGGTCGTCTTAATGCTGGTGTAACGAAGCTTGGAGCCGGACATCTTCGCTTCCGCTCCGTTTTTCAGAAATACCGTAACCTTTCCGGTGCCTCTGCTGGTGGACGTAACCTTGGTGCCGGATTTCAGCGTCACCTTCTTGCCGGTTTCCGTCACGGTAGCCGTGGTTTTGGACTTCACGGTAGCGTTGAAATATCTGCCGTGAACCGCCTTCGCGGAAGAGGAATAGGTACGCGCCTTGCCTTTTACTTCTTTGGAATTCTTGCTGTACGCGTTTTTCCCCTGTACTCTCCGGTAGCTTTTCAGTACAAACTGGTAGGTCGTCCCTGTTTTTAATCCGGATACCCGGTAGGAAGTATCTTTCGTGACTCCCAGCCTCTTATACCGGCCTGTTTTCTCGTTAAACTGATATACGATATAGCCTCTTGCCTCTTTTACCTTGGACCACTTCAGAAGAATGGAACGGTTTCCATAGCTGGCAATCCGGAAATTCGAAGGAGCCGCCGGCTTTTTTACCTTTGTCTCCACGGTAAGGCTGGGAGAACCCTTTTGGCTCCGATAAGTCTTTTTCCCGGATTTCCGGTACGCGTATACTTTATACGTATATTTTTTTCCCACTTTCAGCTTCGTAACCGTATAACTGTTTTTGGTCGTAGACGCGATTCGCTTTACGTCTCCGTCTCCCTCGATCCGGTATACGTAATATCCGGTGGCTCTGGAGGTCTTGGACCATCTTAAACGTACCGAAGTCTCTGACACGGTCTGCGCCTTCAGCGAAAGAACATTTCCAGGCTCTTTTCCCGCCCCCAACGCGATACTCCGTTTTCCGCTCACGCAGATAAGAACGAGTAAACAGATCATCAAACATGTTTTCAACCTTTTCATAACTGCCTCACCGCTTCCTTTCAAAAATCTTTATTCTTGTCCTGCTTTTTCCCACACGGCTTCCGCCACGAGAGAGGAAATGCTGTTTACCGGAAGATACGGAATCCGTTCCTCCTCTTTAAAAAGCCGGGGCTTCACGGCTCCCTCCTCTTTCTTCTCTCCCAAGGGCCATAGGGACTGATCCTGCATGTACCAGAACCATCGGTTGTCAATGCGGATCCGCAGGTTCCATCCAGCGAAGGCATATCCCCTTGCTTGGAATTCATTCTTTTCCAGCCTGGTATTCCCGTCATTTTTACCCGGACGGTTCTCCGGACAGTATTCATAAGTCCCGGACTTCAAAAGCTTGACGTTTTCTTTCTCGTACGTAAAAGAAATCTCTTTGCTTTTTCGTCTGCTATTATAAAGAACCGGATACGTAAGGGCTTTTTTAAACGCGGAGTAATCCTCCTTCCGAGAGTGCTGCGGCCAGGCCTGCAGCGCGTCCAGGATGAATTTTTGAGAACGCTGCCGCTCCTCTTCCAGTTTTTCCAGAACCGAAGCATAGTCAATTTCTTCTATCCTGCCCTGGAATTCTCTGCCTTTCAGGCACTCCACCGTTCCAAGCCGCTCCCGGATCCCCTCGGCCCCCATCACTTTGGCGGCTTTCCGCAGGATCCTCCCCGGCAGATTATAGCGGATCTTTCCTACCGCCGCTTTCAAAACGGGATTCCCTTTGTATATTTTCCGCTGGGCAAGTCCCAGTTTCTCCAGGAGATTCGTAATCTTATCGCCATGCCTGGTTCCTACAAAGAATTTCTTCTCAAACAGAATGCTAAAGCAAGTGGCGTGAAAAGAATTGGTAAAAACGCATTCCGCGTATTTGAGATACCCCAGCCATTCATCCGGTCCCACGTCATAGCGATAGATTCTTTCCACTTCGTTCTGGTCCGGAATCAGCCCGCCTTTGGTAGGAAGGCAGTTTAATTCGACGATTTTCAGCTTATGGAACTTCGCGTAAGCAACCGCCTGGGAAAAGGCATTTTTCGGAACCTCTTCCGCGTAATATACGAGAACGTAGTTTTCCTCCGCCGGCTTCTTTATAATTCGGTCATAGAACTCTCCTTTGTGGAGGAATACCGGATCGAGAACGACTTCCGGATTCTGATGGGAATTCTGGCAGATGTATTCCCTGAGGCTTTTTTCTCTTACGGAAATACGGGAAATATCGTTAATATAATGGAAAAAGAGCTCTTTTTCTTCCTCTGTGTACGGTTTGGGGACGCCTCTGCTGGCCGCATAGGCAATCTTCCATTTGTTTTCCATCGCCGTGCTTCCCAGAAAGTACCCTCTGTCAAAGCCGTTTCCCGGCTGAAGCTTCCAGATCACATCTGTCGCGCAGATGTAGCAGTCAAAGCCCGGATCCTTTATCTCTAACAGATCGGAATCCCAGCATTCCTCTGTCTTCTTATAATTCGCTTCTATGAATTGCTGAAATTTGTCGTAGCGGATCTCTCTTTCCCGATACAGTTCCTGGTAAGCGTCTCTTTTCCCTTTTAATTCTTTCAGCTTCTCTTCTCTCTGCTTTCGCTCTTCCTCGGTACTGACCGTTTTCTGGAGCTGATCCTCATATTTTTCAGAATAATACAGGCTTGGATTCCTGGAATTAAAGTTATCGTAATAGTTGGCTTTGTAATCAAGAATCTTGCATTCGTACCCATTTTTCAGCAGGAACTGCTGAAAGGCGTAGGAGTGGATCGGGCAGGCAAAATTCAAGGACTTTGTGTACATGTTTATAGAAAGAATTCCGATGTTCATTGTTGTTCCTTCCCGCGGCAGTTATTTTTTTACACAAGAAAACAGCTATACACCTTTCCTGTTGATGTACAGCTGCTCACACTTCTTTTAAACCCCAGAGTGCCGTTTCCCATATTTTGACTCCTAGCAAAGCTAGGTGGGTATCCGCAGAGACGGCTTTTGCCTTCCACTCAGCGGAGGCCTGGCATACGCCGCTCAATGTAGGAATCCCATAAAAGTAAATGTAGGTTCAAAATTAAGGGAGTGTCGCACACCCCAGGAATTTATTTTCAAACTTCATTACAAATATTATACTCTAGTATATGCGGATCTGCAATAAAATTTTCGCAATTCAAAGAAATCGTTATGCCGAAAGAGCCTCGAAGGTCTTGCGGATCTCCTTGATAAAGTCTTCGCTGTTCAGTACCGTCACGTCCTTTTTCGTCGTAATCAGCGCCAGATCCTTGGTCATCCTCCCGCTCTCAATCGTAGCGATCACTGCCTTCTCCATCCGGTCCGCGTATTCCTGCAGCCCGGAAATGCCGTCCAGCTCTCCCCGCTTTCTCAGCGCTCCTGTCCAGGCGAAAATAGTCGCCACGGAATTGGTGGAGGTCTCCTCGCCTTTCAAATGCTTATAGTAATGGCGCTGCACGGTTCCGTGGGCTGCTTCGTACTCATAGCATCCGTCCGGAGAAACCAGAACCGACGTCATCATCGCCAGAGAGCCGAAGGCGGAGGATACCATGTCGCTCATTACATCCCCGTCGTAATTCTTGCACCCCCAGATAAAGCCTCCGTGGGATTTCATCACCCGCGCTACCGCGTCGTCAATCAGCGTATAAAAATACGTAATTCCGGCCTCCTGGAATTTTTCTTTGTATTCCTTCTCAAAGATCTCCTGGAAAATATCCTTAAAGGTATGGTCGTATTTTTTGGAAATCGTATCTTTGCTGGCAAACCAGAGCTCCTGTTTCGTATCCAGCGCGTAATTGAAACAGCTGCGGGCAAAACTTTCAATAGAGGAATTCAGATTGTGCATTCCCTGAAGGACGCCCGGCCCTTTGAAATCAAAGATCGTCTCCCTGGTCTCCCGCCCTTCTTCGTCGGTAAACACCAGCTCGGCTTTTCCCGGCCGGTCAACGATCATCTCCGTATTTTTGTAGACGTCTCCGTAAGCGTGACGGGCAATGGTGATGGGCTTCTCCCAGGTACGCACGTAAGGTTCGATTCCCTTTACAAGAATCGGCGCCCGGAACACCGTTCCATCCAGAATCGCGCGGATGGTCCCGTTGGGGCTTTTCCACATCTCTTTCAAATGATACTCTTCCATACGGGCCGCGTTGGGCGTGATCGTCGCGCATTTTACCGCTACGCCGTACCGCTTGTTGGCATTGGCGCTGTCTATGGTCACCTGATCCAAGGTGGCGTTCCGGTTCTCCAGGCCCAGATCATAATACTCGCTTTTCAGGTCAATGTAGGGAAGAATCAGTTCTTCTTTGATGATCTTCCACAGCACTCTTGTCATCTCATCCCCGTCCATCTCTACCAGCGGGGTTTTCATCTCTATTTTCTGCATTGGTTCTCCTCCGTTTCTGCTTGCGCTTCGCTCTCTGATTTTATCATCTTGGAGACGCGCCGTCAATTTTTTTGCCTTTTCTTCTCTCTCATTCCTCTTCTCTCGCCCAGTGGAAAGAGTAACGGACCGCTTTCTTCCAGCCCTTCAGCCGGCGCCTGCGCTCCTCTTCCTCCATCGCGGGAGAAAAGATCTGGTCGGCCCGCCAGTTTTTGCGGATTTCCTCCGTATCCTTCCAGTAGCCCGCCGCCAGTCCGGCCAGATAGGCGGCTCCGGCGGCCGTCGTTTCCGTAGAGCCGGGACGGTAAACCTTTTTCCCCAGCACGTCCGCCTGGTACTGCATCAGAAAATTGTTCGCGCTGGCTCCTCCGTCCACCTTCAGGCCGGCCAGCTCGATTCCGGAATCCGCCTCCATCGCCCGGATCACATCGTACGTCTGGTACGCGATGGATTCCAGAGTCGCCCGGACAATATGGTATTTGTTCACACCCCTGGTAATGCCCACAATACAGCCTCTCGCGTACTGATCCCAGTAAGGCGCTCCCAGTCCGGTAAAGGCCGGGACCACGTAGCACCCGTTGGTGTCGGGAACCCTCCCGGCAATCCATTCCGTATCCGGCGCCGAATCAATGAGATGCATCTCGTCCCTGAGCCACTGAATCGCCGCTCCCGACACAAAAACCGAACCTTCCAAGGCATAGGTAATCTTTCCTTCCAGTCCCCAGCCGATGGTGGTTACCAGGCCGTTCTTTGAGAAAACCGGAGCGTCCCCCGTATTCATCAGCAGAAAGCCTCCGGTTCCGTACGTGTTCTTCACCTCGCCCTTCTGGAAGCAGGCCTGTCCGAAAAGCACCGCCTGCTGGTCGCCCGCAGCGCCGGAAATTACAATGGAACCTCCCAGATACTCCGGCGCGGTCTTTCCGTAAATCATACTGGAAGGCAGAACCTTGGGCAGCATGGAGGCGGGGATTTCCAGCTCCTCCAGAATCTCTTCATCCCAGGAAAGGGTATTGATATTAAAAAGCATTGTTCTGGAAGCGTTGGAATAGTCGGTCACATGCACCTCGCCTTTGGTCAGCTTCCAGATCAGCCAGGTATCCACCGTGCCGAACAGAAGTTTTCCCTGTTCCGCCGTTTCTCTGGCTCCCTCTACATGTTCCAGAATCCATCGGATCTTTGTGGCGGAAAAGTAAGGGTCGATGACCAGGCCGGTTTTCTCATGGAATTTTTCCGTCAGGCCCTTTTCCTTCAGCCTGTCGCAGTATTCCGAAGTACGCCTGCACTGCCAGACGATGGCGTTGTAAACCGGCGTCCCCGTCTCCCGTTCCCAGACTATGACGGTTTCCCGCTGATTTGAAATGCCAAGCGCGGCGATATCCGCCGCCAGCGCTCCTATTTTTGACATGGCCTCTACCGCTACTCCCAGCTGCGCCGACCAGATTTCATCCGCATTGTGTTCCACCCATCCGGGCTTTGGAAAGTACTGGGTAAATTCCTTCTGCGCCACGCTGCAGATTCTTCCCTCCTGGTCAAATAAAATACACCGGTTGCTGGTCGTCCCTGCGTCCAGAGCCATAATATATTTTCCCATCTGTGCCATCCTTCCGTTCTTTTTGTTTTTTATCATACTATATTTCATCTGGATAGGCAAGAATGAGTCAGTCTGCCCTTTCCCGGCAAAGGCGTTCCAGATCCGGCATCCCCCAGCCCTGCCAGTTAAAGGGAAGCCCCAGATCCCGCGCGCTTTCCCTAAGACGCATTTTTACCTCCACGTTCGTCAGCCAGGGCGACTGGGAAAGGAGCAGCGCCGCGCAGCCGGAGACCACCGGCGCCGCCATGGAAGTCCCGCTTTTCGCCGCGTAAGGCCTTCCTTTTCTCCACTGGGTACTGCAGGAGACAATGTTGGTTCCCGGCGCCGCGAACTCAGGCTTGCACACGCACTGTCCAGTGGGCCCTCTCCCGGAATAGGCCTCTTTTCCCAGACCGCCCCCAGGATAAAACCGGTCCGCCGCTCCTACGGTAATGACCTTTCTGCTGTTGCCCGGAACGGTAACGCTTCCCGGACCGGGCCCCAGGTTCCCGGCTGCCACCACCACGGTAATCCCGGCGTCCCAGGCCTTTTCTACCCACTCCACCAGTTTTCTGGAAATCTGGTCCTCCTCCTTTTTGTCCGCCCCGGCCGAAAGATTCATCACCCGGATCTGATACCGCTCCCGGTTTTCCAGTACCCACTGGATCGCTGCGATGATGTGTTCCATCTTTCCCTGCCCCATCCGATCCAGAACCTTGAGGGAAATCAGGCCGCATTCCGGGGCGATTCCGCAGTATTTTCCTCCCAGAATGCTTCCGTCTCCTCCCAGGATCCCGGTAACGTGCGTGCCGTGGGAAGCGTCGTCATAGCATTCCGCCCTCCCCTGTACAAAATCTCTGAAATACAGAATTCTTTTTTCAAAATCCGGATGCCGGCATACGCCGGTATCCAGGATCGCCGCCGTTACGCCTTTGCCCCGGATGCCTCTTTGGTGCGCCAAGTCCGCTTTTACCGCCTCACGAACCCGATTCATACAATCACCTTTTTTCATTAGAATATGCCGCCCTTTCGCGTATGTCTTCTGCCTTCGCGAAGTTTTCTCATACTCTTTTGGGGCGGCGCATACGGTATTCTAAAAGCCATTTTCTGGGTAAACATGAGCCAAAACGATTCTATTCTCTCTCCTTCTCTCTCGGAAGAATACACGGATCTGATCTACCGGTACCAGGAGCCCTCCGGGCAGACCCTCGCTCAGCTGGCGGCGTATTCCCCTCAGCCGGTAAATTCTCAGTATGTGATTCTCCATATCCCATCCCCGGAGGGTCTTTCTAATGTATCCGCCTCCGGATACGCTTCCGTTCCAAAGCTTTTTACCTTTTTGAATACCGCCGGGCTGGAGGAATCCGGAATTCTCACCGCATTATCCCAGCCGGTTCTCGGTCTCACCGGCCAGGGAATTCTCGTGGGATTTCTGGATTCCGGAATCGACTATACGCATCCCGCCTTCCGAAACCCGGACGGCTCCACCCGGATTCTGGGCGTCTGGGACCAGACCGTCCAGACCGGAACCCCTCCGCTGGATCTTGGGTACGGGACGGAATATACCGAATCCCAGCTGAACCAGGCGCTGCGAAGCGCGGATCCGCTCTCCCTGGTTCCCCTGCGAGACGAACAGGGCCACGGGACTGCCGTAGCCGGCATTGCCTGCGGCTCCAGGGATTCCTCCGGCGATTTCTGCGGGGCCGCTTTGGAAAGCGGCCTTTTGGCGGTGAAGCTCAAACCGGCGAAACAGTATCTGAAAGACTACTTTCTGGCTCCCCCGGACGCCCCCGTCTACCAGGAAACGGATCTCATGCTGGGCGTCCGCTACCTGGTACAGACTTCCCGAAAGCTCAGGCGGCCTCTGGTCATCTGCCTTTCCCTGGGCACGAACCAGGGAGGCCATACCGGGGACACCCCTCTGGAAAACGTCCTCTCCGACGCCCAGTCCGTGACCGGAGTCTATGTCTGCGCCGCCGCGGGAAACGAAGCGGGAAAAGGCCACCACTACTACGGAAAGGTGGAAGGCCCGGAGGCGGCTGCGGAAGTGGAGCTTCTGGGAAACGAAGAGACGGACGGGTTTTCCTGCGAAGTCTGGGCGGACGCTCCGGAGCTTTACGCCATAGGGTTCACGTCCCCTCTGGGCGAGACGGTGCCGCCGGTATCCCCCCGTCCTTTCCTGATCCAGGAATTTTCTCTCCTTCTGGAAGAAAGCCGCGTGACGCTCAACTATGAGACCGTGGAGACTCTGTCCGGTTCCCAGCTGGCCCTGCTGCGTTTTCTCAGACCCTCTCCCGGCCTTTGGCGGATCCGGATTGTAAACCGCCGTTTTCTAAACGGCACGTTTCACCTGTGGCTTCCGGTCAGCGGCCTCATAAGTCCGGAAAT
>CALWMW010000190.1 GCA_944382085.1 uncultured Lachnospiraceae bacterium
GGAAAGGAAGGGGACCACTTTTGGCTGATGAAAAGGGTTCCCTTCCTTTTTTGTACACGCAACACATTAAGAAGCAGGTGAATAGAATTCGTTTCACATAACAGGCGTCAGTCCAAGCTCTTCCATAGTCTCCTGGTACAGGCTGTTCTCCATAGCGGAAAGGCAGAAGGCCAGAGCTTCTTCTTTATGAAGGGAAGCTTCGGAGATCAGGAAAGACTCCTGCAGTTCCTTATTTTTTCGGATTCCATACACCAGTCCTTTTGGTTCGCCGTCTATCTCGGCCAAGGGAAGTCCGCTCTCTTTGGAAAGCTTGGAAAGATCCGCATACCACCGGGCCAGGCCCTGGCCGTTCATAGGATCTGCGGTTTCCAGGATAATGTCCGGTCCCGCGTGAACCAGTTCCATTTGCTCAGCTTCCAGCACCAGTCCAATGGTTGCCATTGGCATAAGCTGGATATGGAGGTTTTCTGACTCCATTTCTTCTGCCGCGCTTTTCAGCCAGCGGTAGCGCGCGTCTGCTTCTTCCAGACCGTAATTATAAAAGGCTACGGTAATTACTTCTTTTTCTCCAGATTCTTCTTCTGTCGGCGTATCCTCAGCGTCACGCTTTTCAAACAAGGCCGATCCCTCTGCCTCCTTTATGCAGCTGAGAAGAGAACGGCTGCAGCCGGATGTCTGGGAAATGTCTGCTGACCGGGACGCGTACTCATCCAGATAAAGGCAACTGGTTAAAATACTCAGGCTGTCGAGCTGATTTCTCCAGGCATTTCCGTCTCGCACAGCTGGAAATCCGTTTATATAGGCTTTGCTGACAGCCCCCGCAGCGCCTTTTACAAAGGCCTTTGCTTCCTCCGGATAAGCGGTGTTCGCGTTTACCGCGAAGGACTGGGAGATTACCGGTCGGATTTCTCCGTCCCAGGAGGGGAGATTCAGAAAAACTACTTCTTCCGGATCCAGAAGAGACAGGTTGTGACTCATCCGGATTTTGTCCGTGAGGCTGCAGCCGGACAGCAGGCACTCTCCCGTGCTCAGCGCTTCCTGGGGAGAAAAGAAGTCGGACCTTTCCCCGGATCGGAGGCGAACCTCCTCCAGCAGAGTGTTGAGGTCATTCGTTTCCGTTTCTCCTTCTTCCGGCAAGCAGTAACTCTCAATCCAGTCCACCGCAGAAGCATCTTCAAAGATCTTTTTTCCGGTTTTTTCCGAGGCATCCAATAAATTCTGAAGGAACTCCTCCAGATCCTGTCCGGTTTCTGTGGGATAAATCCCGGCTTCTTCCAGGTCCCCTTTTTCTCCAAAGACGATGGGATATTGGGCAAACATAGGAAGAAGATATTGTTTTCCCTGATACTGTCCGGCTTCCAGTATTCCGGGCGCATACTCTGCCGGAGTGTTATTGATTCGGTCCGGGATTTCGATTTCCAGGAACCACCCTTCTTCCATCGCTTTTGGAATATCGACTCCGCTGCATGCGTCCAGGTAAATCAGGTCCGGGCCTTCCCCGGCCTGAATCGCCGCTGTAAGCTCCTCGCCCAGTTGTTCTTTTGTCAGGTAGCTTTTGTCTACAAAATTCCAGGAAAGCTCCGGGGTTTCCCCGGCGTTTTCCCCAAGCGACGCCATTTGGGCAGCCATATAATAACTGTAGCAGGTCATTCGAACCGGATACTCGCTGGCGGCGCTCACCCAGATTGTCAGGGATGGGATTTCCTCCTCTGCCGCTTCCACAAACCCAGGCCAAGCTGTCCCTAAAAGCAGCGCCGCCGCCAGGCACCCCGCTATTTTTCTTCTTTTTTTCATGCTCCGTCCTCTCTTTCTGATTTCTCTTGCTTCAGGATAGAAATTCGGATTCTGCTTTATTCAGACAGGTAAATCTGGATATAACTCTCGAAATCCTGGATACAATCTTCATACGTTCCCTGTCCTTCGTAGAAAGGCAGCATCCTGCTGTAAAATTCCAGCATACAGACGCTATTGGCGAAGATCACCTTTTCGGGATTTCTCAGGATGTTCCAGTATTCTTCTAGAAAATCCTCTCCAGGGCTTACTGCCTGGACGCCTTCTGCTTTTGCATCTTCCAGCGTTTGAGAGACCGCGGTTTCTTTTTTTGCCTCCTGAGCAGAGATGAGAACCGGCATGGTGATGCTGACCTGTGCGGCTGCCTTCTGCATTTCTTCACCCAGCAGGATCTCCAGCATCTTCCAGGCAGCTTCCGGGTTCTCGCTGTTTGCCCGGATTCCTGCGTACTGAGCCACCTCGGCTACAGCGCCTTCTTTTCCGGCGCGGAGGGGAAGAAGGACCGGCGTCTCCTGAACCGCTATAGCGGAAGCGGGCATGAGCATAGTGTTTATTCCTGTAGGAAGGGTCAGGTAACCTTCTCGCTCCAGAATCTTTACCCCGCTTCCGTAGTAGCCTCCTTCTCCCAGACTGGTCTCCTGAGTCTCCAGATGAAGGTTCTTAAAAGCTTCGCAGGCATTCTGCAGCGCCTGGGAATCCAGACCTATGGTTCCCGCCTCATAATCCAGAAACTTTCCTTCCAGAAACTGCGGGAAGGGCATAAGGCCGGAAGCTTCCAAAAGGATCCGATCTTTGTGCTCTTTCTCATAGAGGGAAGAGATTTCCTGGAGCAGGGATCCGGTATCCTGCGCGGCTTCCATGGAAAAACCGATCTCCTCCAGCGCTTCCTTGGAGGAAAGGAACATAGGCATACGGTAGTTCAAAGGCATCACGTACTGGATCCCGTCGAATCTGCCGGCTTCTATCGCCGGCATAACATACTGGCTGGCATCCCATCCGTTTTCTTCCGTCATAAATGTGTCCAGAGGCGCGAAAACGCCGGATTTCAAAAGTTTTTCCACATCGTCTGTCCCCATGGAATCCAGAAGCAGAAGGTCTGGCCCCTCCCCGGCCATGAGTTGGGTTTTTATCTTCTCCTGGCTGAAGACCAATTCGTTTAAGGAATAAACTTCCACGGTCAGTTCCACCTCTGGATATTTCTGGCGGAACTCTTCAATCCCTGGGGCGTAATAGGATTCCTGGTCACTTCCCAGAAACAGAGTAAGACTATCCTCCGCTCCTTGAACCGACGATCCGGCAAAGAATACTGATATCAGGATAAAAACAGGTAAAAATGGGATTTTCCTAAGTGCTTTTGTTATTTCCATATGTCGCCTCCTCTCAATAATTGTTTTATAAAAATAATAACATCTTTTTATAAGTAAAACAACAAGATGTCTATAAAAAGAAAAAATTTTTCCTTGAATTCTGAGTTTTGTTTTATGAAAAAACGCATGGCGAGTAATCCTTTTTGACATCGATGACAAAGAGAATAGATTACACACTGGAATGAATCATAAAACCAATCGCAAAAAAATACGATTGATTTTATGGTTGTTTCTGCGTATAATATAAGAAATGAAATGGGAAAGGAAGCACGGTGTATGCGTGAAACGAGAACAGCAGAATTTAAAGAAAAAATTACAAATACATTCCTAAAAACCGTAAGTGCTTTTTCAAATTACGATGGCGGAGAAATTTTTTTTGGAATTGATGACAAAGGGAATATTATTGGATTGTCGGATGCGAAACAAGCTTGTCTGGACATTGAAAACAAAATTAATGACAGCATTACTCCTCAGCCCGATTACACACTGGAATTGCAGAATAATGACAGAACGATAAAACTGACTGTAAAAAGCGGACTTCATAAGCCTTATTTATATAAATCGAAAGCATACAAGCGGAATGATACCGCAACCATAGAGGTTGACACACTGGAGCTGTCAAGACTGATTTTAGAAGGGAAAAATATCAGATTTGAAGAATTGCCGTGTGAAGATCAGGAACTGACATTTGATCTTTTATGCCGGACATTAAAGGAACGTATCCAGATTGAAATCTTTAATCAGGATACCATGAAAACACTGAATTTATATAACAGCAACATCGGATACAATAACGCGGCTGGTATTTTGGCGGATAAAAATCATTTTCCCGGAATTGATATTGTGAAGTTTGGCGAAAACATCAGTGTGATTCACAAAAGAGCAACCTTCGATCATATATCTATTTTGGCAGTATATGAAAAAACATTAGAGGTATTCAAAGATTATTATCAATATGAAGAAATACAAGGCGCCAATAGAAAAAAAGTAGAAAAGATACCGGAAGCCGCATTCAGAGAAGCAATAGCAAACGCCTTGATTCATAGAGTATGGGATATGGATTCCCAAATAAAAGTTTCGATGTTTGACGACAGAATAGAAATAATTTCTCCGGGGGGCTTGCCGCCCGGAATAACAGAAGACGAATATTTATCCGGAAAACTTTCAGTCCTAAGAAACAGAAATCTCGCAAATGTATTTTACAGGCTGGGGTTTGTCGAAATATTTGGTACAGGAATTACACGGATAAAACAGCTTTATGAAGAAGGTTTGAAACAACCGGATTTTGAAGTGTCGGAAAATACAATTAAGATAGTACTTCCGATTTTTGAGAAAAACCTGAACTTAACGGAAGACGAAAGAATCCTATATAAGCTTTTAAGCAGGACGATGCTGAAACCAATCAGCGAAATAGCTCCTTACGCTCCATTTGGAAAATCAAAGACAACACAGTTATTAAAGGAGATGAGAGAAAAAGGGGTTGTGAAAATTGAAGGCAAAGGAAGAGGGACGAAGTATGCAATAAAATAACCAAGGGTTCTGCAGCTTTGACGTTTTTATCTGGGTGCGTCTTAATTCATCAATTCATGTGGAAATTGGTGTAGACGGATAAGTAACTTTTTACAGTAGAAATGATGATATTGAAAGATTATTCGTCAATTTCTATTTAAAGAATGTTAAGAAAATCCTCATTGTTTTATGCAGATAAATATGATATTCTGCAAATGTTCTGCTGAGTATGCTCTCATATATTACAGTTAGGTAATTTAGGGAGGTAAACATGAAAAAAGTAATTTGGGGTTCGTTCCTCTCTTTAGCCGGCATAATTGCCACGGCACTTTTATTAGGCTTTAGTATGATTAAAGATTGGATAAACGATGATACCTATTCGGTAATTTTTAATTTATCACGATATAAATTACTCCCTGTACTTGCTGTCTTTATATTCATTACTATTTTGGGTATTGGTATTTCTCTATGGGGGATTTTAGAAAAATAAATAGTAATACGGATTAGAATTTAGAGAACACAAAGGAGTACTGTTTTCCTGCTTTGTTTAGTTTCTTTAAATCGAAAGAGTGTCGCTTATAGCAAAGAAACAGTAAATATATATGTCCAGAAAATTGAAAGCAGAAAGGAACGTACAATCCAGACAGAGCCGGCGATTGTGTTAAGAAATTCATGTACTGATTTGACAGAATAGTGAATTTATGACGCTCAACGAAACGTTTAGTATTTAATCAACGTTTAGTATGTTCTAAACGGATTCTCTTTTTGATATACTACGGTCAAATCTAGCAAAGGAGATTTCTTGTATGGATCAGAAAAGAATAGGTGCATTTATTGCACAATGCAGGAAAGAAAAAAACTGACACAAATGCAGCTTGCTGAATTGTTAGGGATTACTAATCAGGCAGTTTCCAAATGGGAAAACGGGGGTTCACTTAGATAAAGATACCACATCAATCCCACGCCCCCATTTGGCACACGACTTTGCAGAGCAAAGTGTAGTGTGTTATACGCTCTGTCGGCGTTGCCGTGAAAATGAGGTTGCCGC
>CALWMW010000191.1 GCA_944382085.1 uncultured Lachnospiraceae bacterium
CCATGGTTCAGTCTTTCCTGAAGGATTATCTGAATCTGGATGTCCTTACGGTGACCGGGAAAACGCTGGGAGAAAACCTGGAAGAGATAGAGAAAAGCGGATTTTATGAAAGGAATCTCGGATACCTCCACAATTACGGATTGGAAAGGGAGGATGTGATCCGAAAGCCGCAGAACGCGTCTGAGACGGGTTCGGTGGTGGTTATGAAAGGAAACCTCGCGCCGGAAGGAGCCGTGATGAAATACGCTGCCTGCGTGGAGGAAATGTGGCATCACAGAGGAACGGCCATTGTCTTCGACAGCGAAGAAGAGGCCCATGACGCGGTGGTGCAGAAGAAAATCCATCCCGGCGAGATTGTGGTGATCCGGTACGAAGGCCCAAGAGGAAGCGGGATGCCGGAAATGCTGATGACAACGGAAGCGATTTCCTGCGATAAAGATCTGAACGGAAGCGTTTCTCTGATTACGGACGGACGGTTTTCCGGAGCGACCAGAGGAGCGGCCATCGGGCACGTGTCACCGGAGGCTGCGGTGGGAGGGCCGATTGCCTACCTTGAGACCGGGGATATTCTGGAATACGACGTGAAGAGCAAGCGTCTTGACGTAGTGGGCGCGGGCGGCCAGCTGCGGAGCAGAGAAGAGATGGAAGCGATTCTTCTGGAACGGAAGAAACAGAAACCGCTCAAGAAAAAGCATTACAAAGGCGTACTGGGCCGCTATTCCGCCAGCGCGCAGTCTGCCATGAAAGGCGGCGGATACGAGTGAAAAGGAACAGATCCGGAAAGGGGAGGAAGCAATGAAGTTTATTGAACGCAGACGTCCGTTTCTTCCTGCTGAGACCGATTTTGTAAAAACCAAATATCTGGATCTCCCCTATGCGTCCGGAAGCGAGAGAAGAAAACTGGATCTTTATCTGCCAAACGAAGGAAGCGCGCCGTTTCCGCTGATTGTGGATGTCTTCGGGGGCGGCTGGTTCTTTGGAAGCAAAAGCTCTTACAAGCTGGAACCGGCGCTGAATCTTCTGCGGAGGGGATTTGCCGTCGCCAGTGTAAACTATACCCTCAGCAAAGAGAAACCATGGCCGGTTCAGATCCATGAACTCAAAGCCGCCATTCGTTTTCTGCGCAGCAATAGCGCCAGGTATGGGCTGGACGAAAACCGGATTGCGCTCATGGGGGAATCCGCGGGAGCCCATCTGGCTGCAGTCACCGCCATCTCCGCCGCAAAGGGAAAAGAAATTCTGAACGATCTCACTTTAGGGTGGCCGGAGGCGTCGGAAGAGGTACAGGCGGTAATCGCGGTATACTGTCCGGCAAATCTGGGGAATTTTAAACAGCAGTGCAAAGTTTTGGGACTTGAGCCGGAATGCCCGGAAACCGGGGAAGCGGATTCCATGGAAGGCGTTTTTCTGGGAAGGCGGAGGATTGCGGAAATACCGGAGCTTGTCAAAGAAGCGGATCCTTCCACCTATGTCTGCCCCCAGTGTCCTCCGTTTCTGTTTCTGCACGGAGACCGTGACCGGTGCATTCCCATCCTGCAGAGTATGAACCTGGCGGTGGATATTATGAAAGCGACTTCCGTAGAGAACGTGGAGTATCACGTTGTGAAGGGGGCCGAGCACGATCTTTTTGCCTTTGAAAAAGAAGAGATTTATGACTGTGAGGCGGATTTTTTGAGAAGGAAGCTGAACTAGCTATGGCGGAGATTTTATTTCGGCAGAATTTGATTATGGCGTGTTATCTTCTGGTGGGGTACTGGATGTATAAAAAGCGGTGGATCGCGGCGGAGGGAAGCGCGTCCATCGCGAAACTGCTTTTGTATTTTATTACGCCGATGGCGATTATTCAGTCTTTTTACACAGAGTGTACTCCCGAAAGACTGCGGGATCTTCTGCTTTCCTTTGTCCTGGCAGCTTTAGGACTGGCGGTTTCCATGACGGTCAGCAGACTCCTGTTTGGGAAAAAGCATGCTATTGAAACGTTTGGGGCGTCTTTTTCCAACGCAGGCTTTATCGGGATTCCGCTGGTTCAGGCAGTGATCGGACCGGAAGCGGTTTTCTATATTTCCGGTTTCGTTGTACTTCTGAATGTCCTGCAGTGGACGTACGGGGTTGCTTTGCTGTCGAATGACCTGAGCTATATATCGGTTAAGAAGATTCTGGCGAATCCCGCATTAATTGCATTCGCGGCGGGGTTTTTTCTTTTTTTATCCGGACTTCCCCTGCCGTCGGTCTTAACAGAGGTAATGAGGGGAAGCGCGTCCATGAACGGCCCCCTGGCCATGATTGTTCTGGGAAGCTATCTGGCGGAACTGCCTTTCAGGAAGCTGTTCACAGACCGGATTACGTATTTCTGCGCGCTGGTGAGGCTTCTTCTGATTCCGGCGGCATCTATCCTGCTGTTTGGGTGTATGCCTTTCGTCTCTCTGGACGTGCGGAAGGCGGTTTTTATTGTTATGGCAGCGCCGGTAGGCGCGAACGTCGCCATGTTCGCTCAAATGTACGGAGGCGACTACAGAACGGCGGTCAGGCCTGTATGCCTGAGCACAGTACTGTGCATGGTTACCCTGCCGCTAATGGCAGGCGCGGCGGAAGCGATCTGGAAATAAGCAAAGAAGGAAAAAGAGGGTGGACAGATGCAGACTCCATCCTCTTATTGTTTGCCTTTCGGCACATTCTGGACTATAATGAAAGACAGAAAAACCGGAGAGAGGAGGAACTGCCATGGATGAGAAATTAAAACCTTTATTTACCCCATGGAAGATCGGAAACTGTGAGATAAAAAACCGGATCGTTATGACCTCTATGGGAGGCACCGATTTGTTTGGCTGGATGGAGAAGAATCACTTTGATAAGGAGGGCGCCAACTTCATTATGGAAGTGGCCAGAAATCACGCGGGCCTGGTTCTTCCCGGCTGTCAGCCGGTGTATAACCCCATGTTCGGCCAGTGGCTCTATAAAAACGATAAGATGTACCGGGATCTGAAGAAGTGGATGCCGGAATTCCACAAAACGGGAGCCAAGCTTTTTGTGCAGCTGACGGCAGGGTTCGGGCGTTCCTTTACCGTCAGTCAGATGATGGAGACCCTGTATACCAATAAGGTTTTGCGGGTTCTTTCCAAACCGGTGATGGATCTGGACAAAATCACGGCCTCCGCCAGCCCTTCTCCCAACCGCTGGTCGGACAAAGTACCTTCCAGGGAGATGAGCCGGGAGGAGATCCATGAGTTTGTTATCGCCTTTGCCAAAACAGCGAAAAAGCTTCAGGCGGCAGGGGTGGACGGCGTGGAGATCCATGCGGTGCACGAGGGATATCTGCTGGATCAGTTTACCCTCAGGTATGTGAACCGCCGGCAGGATGAGTACGGCGGCTCCTTCACGAACCGATACCGTTTTGCGGCGGAGATTGTCCGGGCGATTAAAAAAGTATGCGGAGAGGATTTTCCGGTCTCCCTACGTTACAGCGTAGTGTCCAAGACGAAAGGCTTCCGCCAGGGCGCGCTGCCCGGAGAGGAATACGAGGAGGCCGGAAGAGACCGGAAAGAGTCTGAGAAAGCGGCGCGTTTTCTGCAGGAGGCAGGATACGACATGCTCAACTGTGACAATGGAACCTATGACGCCTGGTACTGGGCCCACCCGCCCATTTATATGCCGGAGAACTGCAATCTGGAGGATGTGGAATACATTAAAACGTTTGTGGATATTCCGGTGGTCTGCGCGGGACGCCTGAATCCGGAAACGGCGGCCGCTTCCATCGCGGCGGGCCGGCTGGACGGCGCAGGCTTCGCCAGACCGTTTCTGGCGGATCGGGAATGGGTTACCAAACTTATGGAGGACCGGCCGGAGGACATCCGTCCCTGCATTCTGTGCCACAACGGATGCTTCAATATGTGCCATTATAAAGGAGTTCCCAACGATCAGGATCTCATGGACAGCCTTCATCTGGCCCGCTGTGCCGTCAATGCCGAGACGATGCAGACAGGAAAGCATTACATCAAAAAAACAAAGCGCTCCAAAAAGGTGGCTGTGATCGGAGGCGGTATCGGAGGCATGGAGACTGCGCGAGTGCTGAAGCTGCGGGGCCATGAACCGGTGATCTACGAAAGAAGCGGTCAGCTTGGAGGAACCTTCATTGCCGCCAGCGCGGAGTCCTATAAAGGAAAGCTGCGGGAGCTTCTGGCCTGGTACCGCCGGCAGATGGAACAGCTGGAGATTGAGATCCATCTGAATACGGAGGTGAAGGATCTGAACGGCCTGGAAGAGGAGGAGATCGTGGTCGCCACCGGCTCCGCTCCCAGGATTTTAAACCGTGTTCCCGGCTACGAGCGGATGGTGGAGGCCTGCCAGTACCTGAACGGAACGCCTGTGGGACAGCGGGTGGCTGTAATCGGGGGCGGCCTTACCGGAAGTGAGATCGCCTATGAACTGGCGCTCCAGGGAAAAGAGCCGGTGATCGTAGAGATGAAGGACGACCTCATCAGCCAGAAAGGAGTATGCCTGGCCAACAGTTCCTATCTCAGGGAGTGGTTTGCCCTGCATAAGGTGCCGGTTTACCTGGAGACGACTTTAAAAGAGGTAAGAGAGGACGGTATCGTCTGTACGTCCGGGGACGGCAAAGAAGTGGAGATTCCCTGCGATTCGGTAATCAGCTCCGCCGGATACGTGCCGGCGCCTCTGGCCAAAGAGAGCCGTCACGTGCATCTGGTAGGAGACTGCCGCCAGGTAGGAAATCTGCGTACGGTCATCTGGCGGGCTTATGAGACGGCCATGGCCATTTAGAGAAGGAGGAAGAGACATGCAGCTAAATCAGGAACTACAGGAAGTGATGGAGGGGAAAAAGGGGGAAACCCTGAAGAAAGTCCTTCACACGATGATGCGCTACGGCGAACTGTTCGGGGCAGACGCCATGGTGCCGATTACCAGCCGGTACAACCATCTGGTAACCTCTTTCGGCCTGAAGGCTTTGACGCCGGTTTACGATCTGCTGGATCAACTCATCGCGGAGGGCGCGGTTTCCAGACAGAAGTTTACCATGGATCCACGCCCCCTGGATCCCGACGTTCCAAGCTCTTTTTTACAGAATATTGTTTTTCAGAAGTTTATGTATTCAAAACAGGAGTCCTATGAGAAGCAGCTGAAAAAACTGGGACTTTTGGATCAGGACGCCTTTACCTGCACCTGTTATCTGGACGAGGTGGGAAATGTGCCTAAGCCGGGGGAGATTCTCTCCTGGTCGGAGTCCTCTGCCGTGGTTTATGCCAACTCGGTGCTGGGAGCCAGGTGCAACCGGAATTCCGGTATTCTCGATCTCATGGGGTCGGTTCTGGGATATGTGCCCCGGTTCGGCCTTCTGACGGACGAAGGAAGAAAGGCGGACTGGATCATTGAGATCCGCACTTCCAAAAAACCGGAAGCCCAGCTTCTGGGTTCGGCCGTAGGCAAGAAGGTTATGGAGGAGGTTCCCTATCTTGTAGGACTGGATCGATGGCTGGGAACCCTGGATGAGGACGCCAAAACCTACCTGAAAGATTTCGGAGCCGCCACGGCTTCCAACGGCGCGGTGGGCCTGTATCATGTGGAGGGAATTACACCGGAAGCGGCGCAGCAGGGCCGCGGCCTGATCCGGGAGGGCGCGAAGACTTACGTGATTGACGATGCGGAGCTGGAGCGCGTTTACAGGAGCTATCCGGTGATCTGGAAAAAGAAAGACGCCAAACCCAAGCTCTGCTTTATGGGCTGCCCCCATATGAGCCTGAAGCAGCTTACCGACTGGACGGAAAAGGTGGAAAAAGGGCTGGCGGAGAACGGGCACAAAAAAGTAACGGTTCCCACGGTATTCACGGCGGCTCCCGGAGTCATCAAGGAGTTTCAGAAGACGGAATACGCTTCCAGGCTGAAGAAAACCGGAATCATACTTTCCTATATCTGTCCCCTGATGTATATGAATAACCCGTTAAGTACCAGTATGCCGGTGATTACTTCCAGCAACAAGCTGCGCACGTATACCAGCGCCAGGTATTATACCGACGAGGAGATCCTGGCTCAGATCACGGGAGGTGAAGCAAAATGAAAACATTTAAAGGACGCGTCGTTTCGCCGGGAAGAGCCGTAGCCAAGGCCCTGGTAAGCCACGGTGGGCTGAATACCCTGGCCTCTTTCCAGAAAGCGCTGCAGTTCGGAGATAAGAAAGCCACCTGCGGCGATCAGAACAATCCGGATCTTTACGGAAAGCAGATGGCGGGGCGGGCCCTGTGCCTGCCCGGCACCATCGGCTCCACTACCGGAGGCCTGGTGCTCTACTGCGCCTGCGCCATGCGCCGGCAGCCGGCCTGTATGCTGTTCTCTGAGCCCATTGATTCCCTGGCGGCAGCGGGAGCGATTCTGGCCGACGTCTGGCTGGAAGATGTGAGCATGCCGGTGATCGACTCCCTGGGGCAGGAATTTTTGGATTATGTAAAAGACGGCATGACCATTGCCATGCGGGAGGACGGAACCGTTCTGGTGAAGGAGTGACAGGTTTTGTATTTTGATAAAAACCAAGAGAAGAAAAGGAGGTATCCCATATGGAAAAGAATCTTGAAAAAGCAGCTGACTTTCTGAAAAAGGCGGAAGTGTATTACCTTGCTACCGTACAGGGCGATCAGCCCAGAGTGCGGCCCTTCGGAACGGCCCATATTTTTGAAGGGAAGCTTTACATTCAGACCGGTAAGGTGAAGGAGGTATCCAAACAGCTTCTGGCGAATCCCAAAGCGGAGATCTGCGCCTTTCTGAATGGAGAATGGATCCGTATCTGCGGAGAACTGATAGAGGATGACCGGCTGGAGGCCAGAGAATCTATGCTGGAAGCGTATCCGTCCCTGAAGAAAATGTACGCGGCGGACGACGGGAACACCCAGGTGTTTTATTTCCAAAACGCAGTGGCGACCATCAGCGCTTTTACCCACGAGCCGGAGGTCTTTTCCCTCTGAGTGGACGGCGGTCCTGCAAAGAGACTGCTGCGTAAAAAACAGAATAAATGTTGCAAGAAGGAGGAACGTTTTATGCATCTTACATGGCTGGGCCATTCCTGCTTTAAAATTGAAAAAGAAGGCTATACCGTGATCGTGGATCCATACAAAGACGATTCCGTTCCGGGGCTGAGAAAGATAAGAGAAACCGCCGATCTGGTCTTCTGCAGCCACGAACATGGAGATCACTGCGGCAGAGAATGTGTAAAGATCAGAGAGGGCGGAAAGAATCCCTTTCAAATAACGGAGATTCCGACCTACCATGACGACAGCGAAGGAAGTCAGAGAGGGAAAAACATAATCCGGATTTTTGACGATGGAGAAGCGCGCATCGCCCATTTCGGGGATCTTGGCTGCCGGCTTACGCCGGAACAGGAGGAGCTGCTTGGCGGTCTGGATCTTGTGCTGATTCCCGTGGGCGGATTTTATACCATCGACGGAGAGACGGCGGCGGAAATCGTAAAGAGAATCAAACCGAAAAAAGTGATTCCCATGCATTACCGAGATTCCAAACGGGGCTACGGGTATGAGGTGATCGGGCCGGTGCAGCCGTTTACAAAGGCCTTTCCGGACGTCGTTGTCATGGGCGGAAGCGAAGCAGACACAGAAAAGGACTACGGCGGCAGCGTTCTTGTCCTGGAGCCGAAAAACGTATGATTGTAGATATTCACACCCATACGTTTCCGGATAAGATTGCCCCAAAGGCCATAGAGAAACTGAAACGCTCGTCCCACACCCAGCCCTGTGGCGATGGAACGGCGGCAGGACTGCAAAGGGCCAGACAGCGGGCAGGAGTGGATTGCTGTGTCGTTCTGCCTGTGGCCACCAGCCCCCGGCAGGTGCTTCACATTAACGACCGCGCGATTTGGGCCAACGACTCTTATCCGGAAACAGGCCTGCTGTCCTTTGGAGCGATTCATCCGGATTTTTCAGACTGGAAGCAGGAGCTTGCAAGGCTGGAACGGTCCGGGATCCGGGGAATTAAGATTCATCCGGTCTTTCAGGGCGTAAACCTGAATGATCTTCGGTATCTTAGGATTCTGGACCGGGCGGCGGAGCTGGGCCTGGCGGTTCTGACGCACACGGGCTACGACATTGATTTCCCGGAGGCCGTGTGCTGTACGCCGCAGATGGTTCTCCAGGTCTATCAGGAACTGGGAGACACGGTTATGATTCTGGCTCATATGGGGGGCTGGCGGCAGTGGGAAGAAGCGGAAGATCTCCTGGTTCAGACGCCCTATTATCTGGATACCGCCTACTGTACCGGTTCCATCGTCCCACTGGAAGGCGAGGAATGGACAGGCGGCTCCAGGAAAACCATGCCCAGGGAACAGTTTCTGCGGTTCGTGAAAAAATTTGGAGCGGATCGGATTCTGTTCGGCACGGACAGTCCCTGGAGAGACCAGAAAAAGTGCAGGGAGACGATGGAGAAGCTGCCCATTTCTCAAAAAGAAAAGAATCGGATTCTGGGAGAAAACGCAAAACGGCTGCTGCGGCTGCAGGAACCGGGCAGCGAAAAAATCTGCGGCTGAGCGGAATTACCATATTTCATGGTACAGCTGGCAGCGAAAAAGCGCCAGCGCCAATCCAGCGGAGACCAGGTCGGCAACCGCCTGAGCCGCCAGGATCCCGTGATATCCCGCCGCATGGGCGGATAGAGCGAGGACGGCAAAAAAGACTACGCCCTGGCGGCTGATGGAGAGCAGGAAAGATCCCAGGATCTTCCCGGCGGACTGGAAAAGAATGGTAAGCTGGGACGGCTTCTCCCGGTTTCCGGAACCGAAAAAGTAGCCAAACAAAGGCTGCCCGCCAAAGGAAAGGCCGGTGACCAGATTGGTGTCATTGGTGCGGGCGACAAAAAACGTATCCGCCAGGTTGTACACCAGCGCTACTGCCATACTCAGTACCAGAGGGAAGGCCAGTTTCAGATAAACGCCGGAAACCTTTCCCTTTTCAAAAACTTCATGTTCCATCTTCGTAACCTCACCTTTCCGATACCGGGAGAGCTGCCTGCTTTTCCGGTTTTTTCTTTATCATACAGAAGCAGATTGCCTTTTTCAGTGCCATATGGCACAATAACAGAAAACGAAACGAACAGGAAAAGGGAAAAAGAAGATGCGGGAAGTCAGAGATCAGGAACAGAGAACTGCTGATGGCTCCTTATGAACCGGTGAAACATTTGTATTTTCTGGTGGAGGGATCGGTACGAATCTATGGAGTCCGAAGAGACGGCGGCATTTTTCCCGTAAGCGCGGCTTCTCAGCTGACGATGCTTGGAGATCTGGAATTTTGCGGAAACGGGGTTTCTCCCTTTTTTGTGGAAGCCCGGACGCCCTCCGCCTGCGTTGCGCTGAAGCTGGATCGTTGGAAGGAAGAACTGAATCGAGATCTGCGCTTTCTCCATGTTCTGCTGGAATCTTTC
>CALWMW010000192.1 GCA_944382085.1 uncultured Lachnospiraceae bacterium
AAATCCGTTTCTATATGCCGAATCCGGATACCACCCTGGTCGTCCCCTCCTGCGCGCAGGCGCTTCTCACCTGCGGAACCTACAATCCGTACAACGGGAGTCTTTTTATCCATTCCAGCCGGGGCTATACCAGGAACGGAATTCTCAAGCCGGATCTGGCTTCTCCGGGCGTGGAAGCCACCTCTCCGGTTCCGGGCGGAGGATACGCTTCCTTTACCGGTTCCAGCGCGGCCGCGGCTCTGTTATCCGGCGCTTCCGCCCTCTTAGTCCAGTGGGGCCTGCAGCGCCCTGTTCCCCGATTTTTCAGCGCCGGCGAGCTGAAAAACCTTTTTATCCTGGGAGCGGTAAGAGATCCTTCCCTTCTCTATCCGAACCGGGAATGGGGGTACGGCTCCATGAACCTTTACGGAATTTTTGAGTCTCTCATCGAAAACTGAGCATCACCTTTCTATCCGCTTTGCATATGATACAGTGTAAAATATCTTTGGAGGCCAAAATATGAGCGATTTAGCGGCTACCAACTGTGGATGCGGATGCGAAAATACAAACGGGACTTCTCTGATCTGGCTGATCCTTCTCCTTTCCTGCTGCGGAGGCGGAAACATGTTCTCCGGAAACGGATGCGGCGGAAACGACAACTGCTGCCTGATCCTGCTCCTTCTGCTCTGCTGCGGAGGATGCGGCGGGAATTTCCTGGGCGGTTCCGGAAACGGATGCGGCTGCGGCTGCTGACCGTCTGTTAAAAAAGAAGCGGGAGTTCCCGCTTCTTTTTGTATTCCGTCTTCACTTTTTTGAGGCTTCCCCATTCCTGGACCCTTCGGTTCCTGAGCTCCGGCGTTCTTTTTCCGCGTTTTCCTGTTTTCGTTTCTGAAGGCAGGCTTCATCTATTTCATAAAAGGCGTTTCCCTCTTTCACAATTTGTCCCATGGTTGTTTCCTCTTTTTTATTATCATATTCCAAAGGAATACTCCCGTGAAAGAAATCATATAGATAGAAAAAAACGGGATTTCACATGCTGACAGCTATCGATCAGATCGCCAACCAAAACCATCTGCAGATGTTTAAAGCCGCCGTTCCCTATCTGGACGCTTCTTGCCAGCAGACGGTATCTGTCTGGATCAAGCTTCTGGAGCTGGAAAATGTCCTTGCCTTTTACCGGCAGGCCCAAAAGGCGGATATGGCCGCCTGCAGCCTGAACCCGGAAGCCGGGAATCTCACGGAGATTCTCAAAGAAATCCGGATCTACTGCGACAAGAAAGAACAGGAGTGGATGGATCAGTGCATCTCCCTGATCCACACCCTGGAGTTCTACACCGTTCTGACCTCCCAGCCGGAGGCGGCCGCAGACCATCCTTCCGAACAGAAAGGAGACCTTTTATGAATGAAACTTCCTGGATGAACGATCCTTCTCTCTCTGGAATCGATCCCGCGAAAATGCAGATGCTTTTCTCTTTTCTGCAGCAGGCGCAGGGCAAAAATCAAAACGAGCTGCTGCCAGTTCTCATGGCAGCAGCTTCTCAGTCAAAAAATACAAAAAACGCGTTTCAGCCCAGCGAACTCGAAGCCATCGTCGCGGTTCTGAAAGCCGGAAAATCACCGCAGGAAGCGGAAAAAATCGACCGCATGTGGTCGCTTATGAAGCAGTTTGCCGGGCGGCGTTAACGGTTCCTCCGCCAGCATGCTGCAAAACAGGGCGATCGCCTGTTCTTTCGCCGCCGTGCGGATCTCCTGGCGGCTTCCGGTAAAATGGCATTTCAGGACTCTTCCTCTCCCCCGGATACAGCACCCGATGTACACAAGGCCCACCGGCTCTTCCCCAAAGGCCGGGCCGGCGTATCCGGTAACCGCGATACAGCCGTCGGCTTTCGCCCTTTTCCTGCCGCCGGACGCCATCTGGGCGGCTGTCTGTCCGCTGACCGCCGTATAGGTCCTAAGCGTCTTTTTCCGAACTCCCAGGAGTCGGTGCTTTGCTTCATCACAGTAGGTCACAAATCCCTGCCGGAAGACCTCGGAGCTTCCCGGAACGGAGGTGATCGCCGCGGCCACCATCCCGCCGGTACAGGATTCCGCCGTGGTGACGGTCATTTTCCGGTCCCTCAGGGCGTTCACCAGCCATTTTTCGTCCAATTACATCTCACCTTCCAGTACTTTTCGGTTTTTCACCAGGTAATCCACCAGAGAAACCACGGTGAGGATCAAGGAAACCCATACGGTGATCTGCGCCAGAATCTCAAAGGCTCCGCCCAGATCCAAAATCAGCAGAATCACCATCACCATCTGAAAGACGGTTTTGAATTTCCCCCAGTAGCTTGCGGCAATGACAATTCCCTTATCCGAAGCCACCAGCCGGAAGCCGCTGATAATAAACTCTCTTCCGATGATGACGATGACGATCCATCCAGCCAGCAAGCCCTGCTCCACCAGACAGATCAGGGCGGAGCATACCAGAAGCTTGTCCGCGATGGGATCCATAAATTTTCCAAAGTCGGTAATCAGATGATGTTTTCTGGCAATATGGCCGTCCAGGCAGTCCGTCAGGCTGGCCAGGATAAACAGCGCCGCCGCAACGTACTTTCCGTTCTCGCCCAACCCGTCCCAGAGCATAAAAAACACAAAAAAAGGAACCATTATCACGCGAAGAACCGTTAGCTTATTTGGCAAATTCATCGTAAATCTCTCCTATCAAATCGTATTCTGAAGCGCCTGTAATCTTTGCTTTTATAAAATCCCCGGATACCAGCGTTTCGCGGGTGTGCACAAAAAGATACCCGTCCACATCCGGAGCGTCTCCGTAGGTTCTGGCCACATAGACGTCCTCGCCGGAAACCTGGCCTTCTATCATGGCCGTCACCACCTGACCTTCTTTCTCCCTTGCCTTGTCGAAAGCCACCTCCTGCTGCAGCTCCATCAGCTCGTCTTTCCAGGTTAGCTTCGTCTCTTCCTCCACCTGGTCCGGCATGGAAGCCGCCGGCGTGTCCTCCTCCTGGGAATAGGCAAAAACGCCAAGACGGTCAAACTCCATCTCATCGATAAATTCCATCAATTCCTCATGCTGTTCCTGCGTCTCCCCCGGAAACCCGGCGATCAGCGTCGTGCGAAGGACTATGTCCGGAATCTCTTTTCTCAGCGTCTCCACCATGGAGATGAGATCCGCCTTCGTCGTCCTGCGCCCCATCCGCTTAAGCACCGCGTCGGAAGCGTGCTGAATGGGAAGATCCAGGTAATGGCAGATCTTCTCCTCCCGGCGCATCACTTCGATGAGTTCGGGATAGATTTCTTCGGGATAGCAGTACAGGATCCGGATCCATCGGATTCCGGAAATTTTGCAGAGCTTCTCCAGAAGAAGGTGCAGGGATTTTTCTCCGTACAGATCTTTTCCGTAAACGGTTGTCTCCTGCGCCACCAGAATCAGCTCTTTTACCCCGTCTTCTGCAAGGCCCTCCGCTACCCGGACCAGCTCCTCCATGGGAATGCTCCGGTATCTTCCTCTGAGGCGCGGGATAATGCAGTACGTACAGTGCTTGTCGCACCCCTCCGCGATCTTGAGGTACGCGTAATGCCCTCCGGTGGTAAGCACCCGCTTTCTTCCGGGCATGGGAAGCTGGGTAAGGGGCGATGCCTCCAGCCTTCTCTCCCCGGCCAGAACCGCCTCCAGCGTATCCGCGATCTTCTCATAGGACATCGTACCAAGAACCGCGTCCACCTGGGGAATCTCATCTAAAATCTCCTGCTGATACCGCTGAGCCATACAGCCCGTCACAATCAGCGCCCGGCAGGATCCGGACGCCCGGTATTCCGCCATCTGAAGGATCGTCTGAACGCTCTCCTCCTTGGCGTCCCCGATAAAACAGCAGGTGTTGATAATGATCCCCTCCGCCTGTGTTTCCTCGTCGGTAAAGGTATGTCCTCTGTCCCGGAGAATTCCCAGCATCTCTTCTGAATCCACCAGGTTTTTATCACAGCCCAGAGAAACGAATAATAGTTTCATATTCTACTCCTGTTTTTTCTTCATTTCCAGCAGTTCCTTGGGATTCCCCTCCTGGTCCGGATACTGAGCCCGGATATGGTTCAGTTTCTTGACCCGGTACAGAATACAGGCCATGCTCACCAGATTCGTCAGGCCGTCCGCCACCAGGCAGGCTCCTGTATACAGAATCATCGCTCTCTCCCCGGAAAAAGGATTCCACAGAAGAATAGCCGCCAGAATCAGCATGACAAAGGCCATCAGCAGAACCAGATACCATTTTTGAAAGGCCAGCCGCTTCATATTCACCGCGCTCTGGATTTTCACAACGGCTCCCAGCAGCAGGATAATCCCCATGGCGAACGGCATCACGGAGGCAAGAAACTCCGGGTTCAGCAGAATGAACGCTCCGAACGCCAGACAGATGATGCCGATGACCAGATCCATCTGGAGCACGCCGGTAAGACGGTCTTTGGTAAAGTAGAGAATTCCGTAGGTAATTCCCAGAACGACCATAATGAAGCCCAGCGTATAACAGATCATCTGAACAGAGGAAGTGGGCCACAAAAGCAGGACAATTCCCAGCACAACATACAGAGCAGACAGCAGAATGTAGCTTCTGCTAAATTTTTTTGTCTCTTCCATCCTTCCTTCTCCCCCGGAACTCTCTCTTATTCTTCTTCTGTGTTTTCCTGGTCCGCCTCCGGCGGCAGAATGCGGATCTTCCCTTCGTTCAGCTCCGATACTGCCTTGGACAAAGGCTTCGATACGATTTTCACATCCAGATCTCCCTTGGACTGACGGGCAATGATCTGGCGCGCCCGCTTGGCCGTAGCCATAACGATGGAATACCGGCTGTTCACTACCGGCGTATCTCCCTGTTCTACCTCACTGTTCACTACCTTCATTAAATCAGAATAAGACGGATGCAGCATAATTATTCTCCTTTCTTCAAAAGCGTTTCCAACTGGGTTCGGATCTCCTGGACAAAGGCCAGATTCCGTCCGATCTTATCCCGCTGGGCTTCGATCAGGCTGCGGATCTTTTCCACGCCTTCCTCCAGATCCTCGTTGATTACCATATATTCGTATTTTTCCGCCATCTGGGATTCTTCCAGTGCGCGGGTCAGCCGACTTTCGATGACCTCCTGGGATTCGGTTCCTCTTCCCGAAAGCCGTTCCACCAGCGTCTTCGCGTCCGGAGGCATCACAAAAAGCAAAAGCGTGTCCGGATACTGCTGTTTTACCTTGTAGGCTCCCTGAGCCTCGATCTCCAGGATCACGTCCCGCCCCTTCGCCATCTGTTCTTCCACATACTCCCTGGGCGTGCCGTAATAATTCCCGCAGTAGGAAGCGTATTCAATCAGACGGTTTTCCCGGATCATACGCTCAAATTCCTCTCTGGACTTGAAAAAGTATTCCCGGCCGTCCTCCTCCCCTTCCCGCGGCGCGCGGGTCGTAGCGGAAACAGAAAGGGCGTACTGACGGTACTTCTCGGTCAGCCTTTTCATCAGGGTACCTTTTCCCACTCCGGAAAAGCCTGAGACCACTACCAGAATTCCATTCTTATTCATGTGCTTCTCCCTTCTTTCTCGGATCGCAAAGAGGAAACCGCCTCATGGCGCTTGGCGATGGTCTCCGGCTGCATGGCGGACAGGATCAGCTGCCGGTTCTCCATGACCAGCACTGCCTTCGTTTTCCTGCCCTGGGTGGCGTCCACCACCCGCTGCTCTTCCCTGGCTGCCTGGACCAGCCGCTTTACCGGAGCCGCGTCCGGATTCACCACCGCGATTACCTTCTGCATATTCACAATATTCCCAAAGCCGATATTTACAAAGGACATAGCTCTCCCTCTACTCGATGTTCTGAATCTGTTCCCGCAGACGCTCGATCTCGGTCTTGAGATCGATGGCGATGTTGGAGGTGGCCAGATCGTTGGCCTTGGATAAAATCGTATTGGCTTCCCGATTCATCTCCTGGGCGATGAAGTCCAGCTTCCTGCCCACGGCGCCTCCCTTTTTCAAAGCTTCCGCCATAGTGGAAATGTGGCTCTTCAGCCGCACAGTCTCCTCATCGGTGCAGATCTTATCCGCGAACAGGATCACCTCCGCCGCGATGCGGCTGTCCTCAATCTGGGCATCCGCGAGAAGCTCCTTTACCTTCTCTTCCAACTTCCGCCGGTATTCCTCCACAATCTCCGGATACCGCTTCTCAATGAGAGCTACATTTTCCTCCATTTTCCCAAGCTTGTCAAGAAGATCTTCCCGCAGGGATTCTCCTTCCTTCTCCCTGGAGGATACCAGCTGGCCGCACGCCCCCTTCAGGGCTTCCTGCATCAGCGCCCAGATCTCCTTCTCGTCGATCTCCTGTTCCTCCATCACGAGGACCTCCGGGCAGCGTCCCAAAACGGAAACCCGGATGTCATCCTCCAGTCCGAACGTATCCGCCATCCTGCGGAAATTCTTCAAATATTCCGCCGCAAGCGTTTCGTTGTACTTCAAAGCCGTGTCCGCCATGGAAAAATCCTCATAGGTAAGGAAGACGTCCACCTTCCCCCTCTGGACGTAGTCTTTCAGGAAATTCCGGACTGCCGGCTCAAAAAAACTGAACTTCTTGGGAAGTTTTACGCTTACGTCAAAATAGCGGTGATTCACCGCCTTAATCTCAACTGTAATTTTTCTGTCACCCTGGTGGCTTTCGCATCTGCCGAAGCCAGTCATACTTTTAATCATAGTCTCCTCCAGTAACGCAAGTCCTATCATCTCATTATAATCCATCCGTTATTTTCCGTCAACGGAAAAAGGGACGGCAAACCGGGTAGATTTTTCCCTGCCAATCTGATATGATATCCTGGAATTTGTTCATTCTGTTTTTTAGGGGGAATCTGTATGGCACTAGACGGAATCGTAATCGCGAATCTTGTATCGGAACTGAACGACAGCCTCGCCGGCGGGCGCATCAGCAAAATCGCCCAGCCGGAAGCGGACGAGCTGCTTTTGACGGTGAAAACCCCATCCGGACAGCAGCGGCTCCTGCTTTCCGCTGCCGCCAGCCTTCCGCTGGCTTACCTGACTTCCGAAAACAAGCCCTCTCCTCTGACGGCCCCGAATTTCTGCATGCTTCTGCGCAAGCACATCGGCAGCGGAAAAATTCTGCGTGTCTGGCAGCCGGATCTGGAGAGAATCCTTCATTTTGAGATAGAACACTACAATGAGCTGGGGGATTTATGCAGAAAGGATCTGATCCTGGAGCTTATGGGGAAACACAGCAATCTGATCTTCTGCGACAGCGAGCGCCGGATCATCGACAGCATCAAGCATGTATCCGCCCAGACCAGTTCCGTCCGGGAAGTCCTTCCGGGGCGGGAGTATTTTATTCCCCACACCCAGGAAAAGGCCAGTCCCCTCCACACGTCTGAGGAAGAATTCTGCCGGATGGTGTTCACCAAACCGGTTCCCCTTTCCAAGGCGATTTATACTTCCTATACCGGAATCAGCCCCGTCCTCGCGGAAGAGCTCTGCTTTCGGGCCTCTCTGGAATCCTCCCAGAGCGCCCTTTCCATCCCGGAGCTTGCCAGGATCCACCTGTACCGGACGTTTGAACATCTGATGGAGGATGTAAAAGCCGGCGCCTTTTCCCCGCAGATTGTGTACGATCCCCAGGGCGCGCCGGTGGAGTTTTCCTCTCTGCCTCTGACGCTTTACCGGGATTATTCGGCGGTCTCCTTCCCCTCGATCTCCCAAGCGCTGGAAAAATACTATTCCATGAAAAACAAAATCACCCGGATCCGTCAGAAATCCTCGGATCTTCGCCACGTAGCCGCCACAGCCCTGGACCGCTGCCGCAAAAAATACGAGCTGCAGCAAAAGCAGTGGAAGGACACGGAGAAGCGGGAAACCTTCCGCGTTTACGGGGAGCTCCTTCAGACCTACGGGTACGGACTGGAACCAGGGGCGAAGAAGCTGGAAGCCGTCAATTATTACACCGGCCAGCCTGTCACCATCCCCCTGGACCCCACCCTTACCCCTCAGGAGAACGCCCAGAAGTATTTTGACAAGTACAATAAACTCAAACGCACCTATGAGGCGCTGACCCAGCATAAGAAGGAGACCCAGGAAGAAATCCAGCAGCTGGAATCCATCTGTACCTTCCTGGACCTGGCTTTGAATGAGGAGGATCTGGTTCAGGTAAGAGAAGAACTCATGGACGCCGGATATATCCGGAAAAAACACGGAAGTAAAAAAGTCAAAGTCACTTCCCGGCCTTTTCATTATCTCTCCTCGGACGGCTTTGAGATGTACGTGGGAAAAAACAACTATCAGAATGAGGAACTGACCTTTAAAATCGCCTCTGGAAACGACTGGTGGTTCCATGCCAAGGGGATCCCCGGCTCCCATGTCATCGTAAAAACAGAGGGAAAAGAGCTGCCCGATCGAGTCTTCGAGGAGG
>CALWMW010000193.1 GCA_944382085.1 uncultured Lachnospiraceae bacterium
GCCACCGCCGCGTCCGCCATGGCTTCAAGAAACAAAAACACGTACGCCGGCGAGCTTCCGCTGACTGCCGTCACCACGTCCATAAGGGCTTCCGGCGTCACCTCTGTTTCCGAAAAGCCGCCAAAAAGGTTCTGAACCGCAAGCAGCTCTTCCTTTGTCACCCGGCTGTTGGGACAAAGCGCCGTCATCCCCGCCTTCACCATAGCCGGGGTATTGGGCATGGCGCGGACGATCTTCAAAGGCCGGGCAAAGGTTTCTTCCAGCCAGGAAAGCGTTTTCCCCGGCGCGATGGATACAAGAATCTGGTCTTCTCTTACCGTATCCCGGATCTCCTGAATCACCCCTTCGTAATACTGGGGCTTTACCGCCAGAAACAGCACCTGGGCGAAGGCGGCCGTCTCCCGATTGTCCGAGGCGGCCCGGATCCCCAGCTCTCTGCGCCTTCTTTCCAGCGCCTCCGCCTGGGCGTCCCAGGCCGTCATCTCGTCGGGACGGCATATCCCGGAATCCAGGATTCCCTGCATCATCGCCCCGCCCATATTGCCGCAGCCTATAAATCCAACCTTCATGTTTCATCCCCTCCGTTTGTCTGGACAGAAGCTTCGTTCTGTCCGATTCTGTCATAGACGTACTCCTCCAAAGTCAGCCCTTCTTCCATTATTTCAGAAGCCGCCAGGACCCCTACATAGCGGAAATGCCAGGGCTCATAATCCACCATGGTGATTGCTTCCTTCCCTTTCGGATAGCGGAGAATAAACCCATACTCCGCGCAGTGGCTTAACAGCCACTGGTTTTCCGGCGTCTCCGCCTGCCTTTCATCCAGGATCTGATTGTAGTAGGGAACCAGATCCACCGCCATTCCGGTCTCATGCTCGCTGCATCCCGGAGGCATCGTCTCCCGGATTACAGACGCGTACGCTTCCTTCTGGCTTTTCCCCCGGCTTTTTTCGTACGCCAGATCTTCCTTTAGCAGACCCTCCTGATAGGATCGGTCCCGGTATCCGGATGAAATCAGGATTTCATATCCGTCTTCCTCCGCCGCTTTCAGCATTCGCTCCAGCGCCTGGCCGGCCGCCCGGTCCAGCAGAATGGAATTTCCCTGAAAAGATTTGGCCAGACGGGGGACAAATCCCTCTGGAAGGGGATGGGTCCGGTTCACCAGAAGCAGGAACCGCTTTCTTTCGCCCAGCTCCTCCACCTGGGAATCCACGGATTCCCATTTCTCCAGAAGGTCCGGAAGATCCGGCTTCCCGCCAAGAAGCACAGCCAGAAAAGCGGCAGCCAAAAGAATCTCGATCTTCAAAACTACCTCCTTGCCAGTTCCTCCGTAATATCCTTCCAGGATACTCCCTTTTCCGCCATAAGCACCATCACGTGGTAGAGGAAATCGGAAATCTCATACTTGAGTTCCTCCGGATCCGGATTCTTCGCGGCAATGAGAATCTCGGCGGCCTCCTCCCCCACTTTTTTGAGAATCTTATCGATCCCCTTGTCAAAAAGATAATTCGTATAGGAGCCTTCCTTGGGATGGAGCTTCCGGTCCTGGATCACGTCAAACACGTCCTCAAAAACCTTCAGGGGATTCGTCTTATCGTATTCCTTCTGAAGCACCGTCTCAAAAAAACAGCTCCGGTTTCCGGTATGGCAGGCGGCGCCCACCTGAAAGACCTTTGCAAGAAGCGTATCCCGGTCGCAGTCCGCGCTAAGCTCCTTGACGTACTGGAAGTGTCCGGAAGTAAGCCCTTTGACCCAAAGCTCCTGCCGGCTGCGGCTGTAGTAAGTCATCCGCCCGGTGCGAACCGTAGTTTCAAAGGCTTCCCGGTTCATATAAGCCACCATCAGGACCTCCAGGTTTTTATAGTCCTGGACCACCACGGGGAGCAGACCGGCTTCGTTTTTTTGAAAGTCTTCCCAGCAAAGGGAAGGTTCAAAGGTATTCACCGAAATCCCCTGCTCCTTCCACAGATGCTTTTTCTCCAGATAATTCTCATTGGAATCCGGCAGACCGGGAACCACGACTCCGCAGACGGAGTCCCTAAGAAGAAGACGCTCCGGATCTTCCGCCGTCACATAGCAGGGAAGGCCCGCGCTCTGCTTCGGTACCAGCCGCTCCTGCAGGATGAGAATTCCGCCCAGATGCTCCTCTCTGGCCAGCGCCTCCCGCATCTCCTCTTCCCGGTTCACACAGGCCAGAATCTTTTCTTTCCCGAACCGATCCGCCACCTCCTGCGTCAGCTCACAGTTGTCCTCCCTGCCGTAGTTCAGAAACACTTTACGGCATCCGGCGTAGAGGAGCTTTTTCACGTCTTCCATCCGGCGGATGCGGCCTCCTCCGTAAATGGGAAGATCCATCCGGCGGCTCATCTCCTTAATAGCGCGGATCGACTTTTCATGTCCGGCCTCCGTGTCGGAAAAATCCACGCAGAGAATACCATCCGCCCCGCAATGGTCGCAGCGCTGCGCCAGACCGGCGGGATCCTCTCCCGGCAGAGGGCTGTGATCCTGCCATCCTTCCACCGCCTCGCCGTCTTTTATAAAAATCGGAATCAATAACTCTTTTATCATCGTCCTCTTACTCCTGTTCTTTTGTTCCTGATCCGCCTGACCCTTAGAGAGAACCTTTGGTGGAGAGCACGTCCCGGATGCGGGGATCGAAGCGGACCGCCTCGTCCAGCGCCTTGGCAAAGGCTTTAAACATCCCCTCCGCCATATGATGGCTGTTCCCTGCCCGCAGCATCTGGAAATGGAGATTCATGCCGCTGCTGTAGGACACCGCGTAGAAAAATTCCCGGATCGTCTCCGTATCCAGGCCTCCGATTCTCTCAGAGGGAAACTCCGCGTCGGATACGTAATACGGTCTCCCGCTCAGATCAAGGGCGCAGAGCACCAGCACCTCGTCCATGGGAAGGATCCGGCTTCCATACCGGCGGATTCCCTTCTTATCCCCCACCGCTTCCCGGATCGCCTGTCCCAGAACGATTCCCACGTCTTCCACCGTGTGATGGCAGTCGACTTCCAGGTCTCCCTGGACCGTAAGATACAGGTCGAAGAGCCCGTGTCTGGCAAAGCCTTCCAGCATGTGATCGAAAAAACCGATTCCGGTGCGTATCCTGCTCTCTCCGCTGCCGTCCAGATTCAGCTCCAGCTGAATCTTGGTTTCCTTCGTCTCTCTTTCTGTTTTCGTTTTCCGGACTTCCATATTCTGCCTCCTGCCTTTTACTGAAATCTGACGCGGATGGAGTTGGCGTGAGCCGTCAGTCCCTCCGCCTCCGCGAACTTCGTAATATCCTGCTGCGCTTCTTCCAGCGCTTCCCTGGAATAAAAGACGATGCTGGATTTTTTTACAAAATCATCCACCGACAGCGGGGAAAAGAATCTGGCCGTCCCGTTCGTGGGCAGCACGTGGTTCGGGCCGGCATAATAGTCTCCCAAAGGCTCGCTGCTGTATGGCCCCAGGAAAATCGCCCCGGCATTTTTGATCTTTGTCATAACCTGGAAGGGATCCCTGGTAACGATTTCCAGATGCTCTGAGGCGATGTCGTTTGCCGTCTCGATGGCTTCCTCCAGGGAGTCCGCCACCAGAAGGAACCCGTACTGATCCAGGGATTTTTCCATGATCTCTCTCCTGGAAAGCGTCTCCAGAAATCCATGGATCTCTTTTTCCACCTGATCCGCCAGCGCTTCGCTGTCCGTAACCAGAATCGCCGAGGCCATCTCGTCGTGCTCCGCCTGAGACAAAAGATCCGCCGCCACGTATCTGGGATTGGCCGTTTCGTCCGCCAGCACCAGAATCTCGCTGGGACCCGCGATGGAATCGATCCCCACATGGCCGTAAACCGCTTTTTTGGCGAGGGCCACATAGATGTTTCCCGGCCCCGTAATTTTATCCACTCTGGGAACGCTCCCGGTTCCAAACGCCATCGCCGCAACCGCCTGGGCGCCTCCCATCTTGTACACTTCCTCCACGCCCGCTTCCCTGGCGGCCACCAGCGTCGCCGGATTCACCTTTCCGTCCTTTCCGGGCGGAGTAGCCATGATGATCCTGGAAACCCCGGCCACTCTGGCCGGCACCACGTTCATCAATACGGAAGAAGGGTACGCCGCTTTTCCTCCCGGCGCGTAGATTCCCACCGCGGAAAGAGGCGTTACCTTCTGTCCCAGGATCGTCCCGTCCGGCTGGGAATCAAACCAGCTGTATTTTTTCTGTTTTTCATGGTAGGCCCGTATCTTTTCCATGGACCTTCGGATCACGGACAGCAGGCCGTCGTCCACCGCCCGGTAAGCCTCCTCCACCTCCTGAGCGCTCACACGGATCGTCTCTTCTGTCAGTTTCACTCCGTCCAGCTGCTCCGTCAGCCGGAACAGCGCCTGGTCTCCTTCCCTGCGCACCGCAGACACGATCTCATTTACCCTGCTTTCATACGCTCCGTAGCTGGAGGGGCTGCGTTTTAAAAGCTGCTCCAGGATATCCTTTCTGGAAGCCTCTGTTACTCTGATTTTCTTCATGACCGCGTTTCCTTCCTTCTTCCTATGTCTTTATTCTCCCAAAACCGAACGGCTCAACGCCTGCAAAAGCTTTGTAATCCTGTCGTTCTCCATCCGCATGCTCACCTGGTTCACCACAACCCTTGCGGAAAGGTCGCAGATCTTTTCCAAAACCGTAAGGCCGTTCTCCCTCAGCGTGGATCCCGTCTCCACAATGTCCACGATGACCTCCGAAAGCCCCACAATGGGAGCCAGCTCAATGGAACCGTTCAGTTTGATAATCTCCACCGTCTGATTCTTCTGGTTGTAAAAATAATCCTTGGCGATCCTGGGATATTTCGTCGCCACCCGGATCAGTTCCTGCCCCTCCAGGTATCTGCGGGCGGATTCCGGTCCGCAGACGCACATGGAACACGCTCCGAATCCGAGATCCAGCACCTCGTAAAGCTTTCTCTGTTCCTCCAGAATCGTATCTTTTCCCACCACGCCCAGATCCGCGGCCCCGTATTCCACATACGTGGGAACGTCCGGCCCTTTCGCCAGAAAGAATCTGAGTCTTTGCTCCTCATTGGTGAAAATCAGCTTTCTGGAATCCGGATCCTTCATCTCCTCACAGGTAATTCCGATTTGCTCCAGCATTCCCATGGTCTTGCTGGCCAGCCGCCCTTTGGTCAGAGCGATGGTCAAATATCTCTGTTCTGTCTCCATACCAACCTCCTGCCGCCGTTTCTTTCCGCCGCTCTCTCTAAAGCTCCACCACCAGGACGCACCCGGATTCTCTGGCGTATCTCCTGCAGTCTTCCCTGGAACGTTCCCCGGTAATCCGGACAAGCTCCGTCTCGATCCCTTCCTCCCTGAGCTCCGTAGCCTTCTTCACCGCTTCCTCTCTCTTTTCTTTTCCGTAAAGGATCATGCAGCGCTTCAGAGATACCGGCAGCTGGATGTTCTGCCTGCTCAGCGCCATAAGAAGCTGATCGATCATGGCGACGAACCCCACGGAGGGAGCTTCTTTTCCGAAGTGTCCCAGCAGATGATCGTACCTTCCGCCCTTCACCACCGCGTCGCCGGTTCCAAAGGTGTAGCCCCGGAACACAATTCCCGTATAGTACCGGTATCGGTTCAGCATGCCAAGGTCGAAGGAAACGTATTTTTCCACATGATAAAGCTTCAGAATCTCCCAGATCTCCTCAAGCCGGGAAAGCGAGTCCAGGGCATCCCTTGAATCCGTCATCCCTCTGGCCGCGTCCAGCACCTCTCTTCCCCCGAAAAGTCCGGGAAGGGCGGAAAAAATCTTCTTCTGTCCCGGATTCACGCCCCACTGATCCAGAAACCGCTCTACGCCGAAGGTATTTTTGTTGGAAATCAGCCGTCTGAGTTCCTCTACCGTCTCTTCCTGAAATCCCGCCTCCCTGGCCAGGGACTGGAAAAAGCCGGCGTGTCCCAGACTGATCTGAAAGTCTCTCAGGCCGGTTTCCAGCAGAGCGTGAATCACCAGGGCAACGACTTCCGCGTCCGCGTCCGCGCTGTCCTCACCGATCAGCTCTGCGCCGATCTGGGTCGTCTCCTTGAGGCGCCCCTGCAGGCTGGAATTGTTCACAAAGGCGTTGCCCAGATACGTAAGCCGCACCGCCATGGAATCATTCAGGTAATATTTCGCCGCCGCCCTGGCGATGGGCGGCGTAAAATCCGGACGCAGCACCAGGGTATTCCCTTCCCGGTCAAAAAATTTATACAGATCTTTGGAAGGCGTTGTTCCGATCTCTTTGCCGAACACGTCAAAAAATTCAAAGGTAGGCGTCTCAATGTCCCGGTATCCGTAAGATTTGATGGCTTTTCGCATCCGTTCCTGAAGCGCCAGTTTCTGCTCGCACTCCTGATTGTAAATATCTCTTACGCCTTCCGGCGTATGTAAAATTTTCTGCATCCCGGTTCCTTCCTGTCTTCTATTTACTTTAACACTGTGACGTGTTATCTCTCTACTACATGAAACAATGTAACAATTATAAAGAATCCTGTCCGCCTTGTCAAGTATCCCTTTGCTCTAAATCCAGCTGAAGGGCGTCAAGATAGGGTACCAGCAGGCCGCCCCTGGGCTGAAGATAGTAATCCTGGTCCAGTTCCAGATACCGGAAGCTCTTTCTTCCCCCGGACATTCCCCGGTCCCAGAATTTTCTCATATGCCGGTAGGGGAGATAAAAGATTTCATTGCGTGCGCTGAAAAACAGAATCAGGAAGGATACGCCTCCCTGCTTCTCAAACCGTTCCATAAATTCCACCTGGTGCGGATGAATGTTCTGAAGGGCAAAGGTATCCGCCTGGCATTCCTTTGCGTCAAAGCACACGGGGATTCCCTGCACCGCCCCGATATAATCTACGGTACTTTTCTGTTCAAAATAGGCCAGCGTGATCTGACGGTGCTCCTTATCGATCTTAATCGGCGTTATGGGAGTCGGGATTTTCTGAATCAGAGCGAGCCCTTTCTCCCGGTAGATTTCATTGGTCCGGTTAATCAGTTCCTCCAAGGTGGATCCTCTTAACCCTCTGGAATTCCAGGTTGCCATTTCGGTCACATCTCCTTTGTCTCTTTACGGCAGGTTCAGTTTCCGGAACGTCTCCGGTTCCGGCGCGGTAAACGCCCGTTCGGAAAGGGCGGACAGGGCTCCCTCCAGCTTTGGAAACTCCAGCCGCCAGGCATGGAGAAGCTGCCCCCGGATGCCAAATTCCTTCTCAAGGGAGCGGTTGAGCGCGGGATCCCCATATTTGGGATCTCCCAGAATGGGATGTCCCAGAGAAGCGAGATGCGCCCGGATCTGATGGCTGCGGCCGGTCACCAAAAGCACTTCCAAAAGGGTGTACGCCTTGTCTGTTTTTACTGTCCGGTACCAGGTTTCAATGGGCTTTCCGTCCCCGCCCGGATGCTCCAGAATCCTGACCTGATTGGAAGCCGGGTCTTTTTGAAGGTATCCCCTCAGATGCGCCTCTCCTTCCATCCTGCCTTTCACAATACAGCGGTACCACTTGTGAACCTGACGTTCCTTGATCAGCCGGGACAGCTCCTGCAGGCCCGCAAGAGTCTTTCCGCCGGTAATCAGCCCGCTGGTGTTCCGGTCCAGGCGGTTGCACAGAGCCGGACGGAACCTTTCCAGCTGGGAAGGCGTAATCTCCCCTTTTTCCAGCAGATAGGCGATGAGGTATTCGTTCAGGGAAGTATCGTTTGGCGCCGCTTTCTGCGAAAGCATGCCGGAGGGCTTGTTTAAGAAGATCACGTCCCGGTCTTCATAGATCACGTCCAGCGGAATGCTTTTTACCGTCCGTCTGGAAGAACGGAATTTTTCCATCGTTTCCTCTGAGAGGAAAAAGCGCACCTGATCTCCTGCGCGAAGCACCTCGCCGCCTTTTGCCTTCCGTCCGTTCAGCGTGATGTTTTTTTTGCGCAGCATTTTATAAAAAAAGCTTTTGGGCGCCGCGTCCATGTATTTTTCCAGCCATTTCAGAAAACGCTGGCCTTCTTCCAGGCCGGAAATCTCAATCTGTTTCATCCTCTCTCCTTCCCGCTACAGAGAAATCGCGCAGAGCACCCGCAGCATCACTTCCTCCGCGGATTTTCCCGGATACCGCTCATCTCCCGAAAAAGCCGTCTCCTCTTCGTTCTTCTCCAGGGAGGACAGCTGCCGGACTCTCTGGCAGTACTTGTCAAAATCTTTCATCACCTTTACCTGGGCCTGGGGAAAGCCGTTGGCGGAAAGCATCTGACGGATATGCTTTTCAAGATAGGCGGGATCCGTCTTCTCATCCCTGGTATAGCACACCATCTGCTTTCCCCGGATCGCCACCGCCTGCAGCAACGTCGTATGCTCGTAGGCGGTAACCGCCAGCTCGTAGCCGGAAACGAGAGATCCCGCGGCTGCGGCCGCCTTTTCGTGCTGTTCCCGGTCCATGGGCTTTTGCATAAAGATCATAATCAGCCCTACCAGAGACTTGCAGGCGGGAAGACAGCCCAGAATCGCCACTACGGTAAAAAGATTCAGCCTTGTTTTCGTCTGGATATACCCGGTGGCAAAAATACCAAGAGGGATGAAAAAAAGAACCGCCGTCACCAGAAGCCGTTTCTTTTTCTCGTACGCAAGATATCCGTAAGAACCTTTTTCTGCTTTTTTCATCTGTTTCCCTGCTTTCCTTTTTTCGCGTGAATGTTCCGAATGGTCTTTTTCTTCTTTTTTCGCTGCGGCGCCTCCGAAGCCTGGAAAGGCTTCGTTTCTTTTCTGGGACGGATCAGGCATTCTTTTCCATATCCGATAAGATCCCTTCTCCCGGCCAGGGTAAGCGCCTCCTCCACCAGCCTGTAATTTTCCGGCTTCGCGTACTGCATCAGCGCTCTCTGCAAAGCCTTGTAATGAGGATTCTTCTCCACATAGACCGGCTTCCCGTTTCTCGGATCAATCCCCGTATAATACATACAGGTAGAAGCCGTAGAGGGCGTCGGATAAAAATCCTGTACCTGCTGGGGCATGTGATGGATCTCATGCAGGTAGCAGGCCAGCTCCACCGCCTCTTCCATGGAACAGCCCGGATGGGAGGACATGAGGTACGGCACCAGATACTGCTTCTTTCCGTATTTCCGGTTCAGCTGCTCAAACTTTTTGGCGAAGGAAAGATAGACCCGGTGAGGCGGTTTTCCCATTTTTTCCAGCACCGCATCCGAGACATGCTCCGGAGCCACCTTCAGCTGCCCGCTGATGTGATGCTGTACCAGTTCGGAGAAAAACTCGTCCGAAGGATCTTCCATCAGATAATCAAAACGGATGCCGGAACGGATAAACACCTTTTTCACTCCGGGAAGCTTTCTCAGCTTCCTTAAAAGCTCCGTATACTCCCGATGATCCGCCAAAAGGTTCCGGCAGGGCGTGGGAAACAGACACTGCCGGTCTGTACAGACGCCCTTCGTAAGCTGCTTGCCGCAGGCAGGATGACGGAAATTCGCCGTCGGTCCTCCCACGTCGTGGATGTATCCCTTAAAAAGGGGATCTTTCGTCATCTTCTCGGCTTCCCCAAGCAGGGATTCCTGGCTTCTGGACTGGATGATCCTTCCCTGATGAAAGGTCAGCGCGCAGAAGTTACAGCCCCCAAAGCAGCCTCTGCTGCTGGTCAGGCTGAACCTTACCTCGGAAATCGCCGGAACGCCCCCTTCTGTTTCGTAGCTGGGATGATACGTTCCCATATAGGGAAGGCCGTACACCCGGTCCATCTCCTCCTGGGAAAGAGGCTTTGCCGGAGGATTCTGCACCACATATACCGTACCGTAAGGTTCCGCCAGCTGTTTTGCCGAGAAGGGATCGGTATTCCGGTACTGGGTGTAAAAGCTCTCCGCGTATTTTTTCTTATCCCGGCAAAGACTTTCATAATCCGGAAGAAATTCGCACTGATACAAAGAGTCCGGATCCTTGGTTTTGAAACAGGTCCCTGCCACAAAGGTCAGATCCCGGACGGAAATGCCCGCGTTCAGGGCGTCCGCGATCTCAACGATGGAACGCTCTCCCATCCCGTAGGAAATCAGATCCGCGCCGCAGTCCATAAGAATGGAACGCTTCAGAGAATCCGACCAATAATCATAATGGGCAAGCCTGCGCAGGCTTGCCTCAATTCCTCCGGCTATAATCGGGATGTTCCGGTAGGCCTGCCGGATCAGATTGCAGTATACCACAACGGCATAATCCGGCCTTTGTCCCATCCGGCCCCCCGGCGTGTAGGCGTCCTTCTGCCGCCGCTTCCTGGATACGGCATAGTGATTTACCATGGAATCCATATTTCCGGCCGTCACAAGAAAGCCAAGTCTTGGTTCGCCAAACGCCATCACGCTCTCTTTCCTCCGCCAGTCCGGCTGGGCCAGAATTCCCACCGTATAACCCGCGGCCTCCAGAACGCGGCTGATCACCGCATGTCCGAAGGAAGGATGATCCACATAGGCGTCCCCGGTTACGTATACAAAATCCAGCTGCCGGATCCCCCGTTCCTCCATCTCTTTTCGGTTTACCGGCAAAAACCCTCTGTCCATTCTACAATACCTCATACGTGTGATCCAGCACCTGGTCATAGGAACTGATGTAATAATCCGCCAGTCGGCGGATCACCTCCCGCTGCCCGCCGGAAAAAGAATCTTCTACCGCGCACACCCGCATCCCTGCGTTCTGTCCGGCATGGATTCCCATGGGGACGTCCTCAAAGACCAGGCAGTCTTTCGGCTTTACTCCAAGCTTCCTGGCCGTCTCCAGATACACGTCCGGAGCCGGCTTCCCCCTGGCCACTTCGCAGGAGGTGGTAATGCAGGAAAAATAATCCTCCACGCCGTTTCCGTTCAGGCTGGCGTCAATCAGATCCCGGCTGCTGCTGCTGGCAATTCCCATGGGAATTCCTTTTTTCCTCATTTCCCTGAGGAAGCGGAGCGCTCCCGGTTTCAGGGGAACCTGGGTGGAATACTTCTCATATGCCATGCGTTTCCAGTCATCCATAATTTCCGGTACGGATTTTGGAATGGAAAAACGCTCCTTAAAAAATTGAGCGGTTTCCGTAAAGCTCATCCCTTCGATGGTCTTTTGTATTTCCTGAAGCTGTTCCAGGGGATAGGCGTACCCGTACCGTCCAAGGTATTCCACGTCAATGTCTGTCCACATCCACATGGAATCCATCAAAGTGCCGTCCAGATCAAAAATAACCGCGCGGATATCCTTCAGCATAATGACCGCAACCTTTCTATCTCTTCTTCTGTCAGTTCTCTCCATTCTCCCGGTTTCAGGCTCTCGTCCAGAGAAATTCCGCCCATCCGGATCCGTTTCAGATAGACCACCCGGTTCTTTCTGGCCTGAAACATCCGTTTGATCTGATGGAATTTTCCCTCCACAACCGTAACCATCGCCTGATCCGGCCGCTCCAGAAGCGAAAGGGAAGCCGGAAGCGTCCGCCTCTTCTCTCCGATATCGAGTCCTTCCCGGAAGGCCTCCTGGTCCTCCCGGCTGACCGGGCGCTCCAGAACCGCGTAATACGTCTTCTCGACGTGGCGGCCCGGAGCCAGCAGCCGGTGGCACAGTTCTCCGTCGTCGGTAAGAAGAAGGAGTCCTTCCGTGTCCAGATCCAGCCGTCCCACCGGGAAAAGCCCGCGCCGGCCTTCCTTTGGCAGATAATCCATGACCGTCCGGTGCTCCCGGTCATGGACAGCCGTCACGCAGCCCGCCGGCTTGTGAAACATGAGATACACATGCTCCTGATAGGAAAGGATCTCGCCCGCCAGGGCAACCTGATCCTTTCCCGGATCGATCCTTCGCTCCGGCCGTTTCTCCGTCTCCTGGTTCACCGTTACCAGACCCTTTTTCAGAAACGCTTTCCCCTGGCTTCTGGTGCATCCCCGGCAAAGGGATAAGTATTTATCCAGCCGCATCGCTTATTCAATCCCTTCGCAGCTGGGCACCTTCTCCGCGCTGCCCACCGCCTGCACCCGGTAACCTTCCGCGATGATGTCCAGCTCCTTGCTGAACCGCTTGAGCTGATTGATGTCGTTCAATTCATAAATCCGGTAAAACTCATCCTGAATCTTTACGATCTCCCTCTTGTTGGCTACCCGGTAAAGATTCTGGATGCTGTTGAGAATATCCGATACCAGCCGGGAATGAATCTGAAAAGAATTCTGTGCGTCCATAATCTCGCTGCGCACCGCCGACATCTCATTGTCCAGAGAAATAATGGCGTTGGCCGCATTGGTAAGTTTCTCCCGGATATGGTCCGGAATATTCTTTTTGTATTTGTACTGAAGAGAGTGCTCAATGGTAGACCAGAAATTCATGGCCAGCGTGCGGATCTGGATCTCTACTTTTATTTTCTTGCTTCCCTTCAGAGTCTGAACCTCATAAGCCACAATCACATGATAGGAACGGTATCCGCTGTCCTTCATGTGGTTTATGTAGTCCCTCTCCCGGATCACTTCCATATCGGTTCTTCTGCGGATAATCTCCACAACCTTCTGTATATCTTCCACAAACTGGCAGATAATTCTGACCCCCGCGATATCCACCAGCTTCTCCTCAATCTCGTCAATTCCGATGTGTTTCTTCTGAGCCTTATCCAGAATACTGGATATCGTCTTCACCCGACCTGTCACCTGTTCTATGGGGGAATAAAGTCCGCGGCTGCGATGCTCATAAATCAGATGTTCAAATTTGACCGTAAGCTCCTTCACAGCAAGGTCATACGGCGTCAGAATCTCACGCCATAACTGTATTTCCATGATTACCTCCAGTTCTTCATTCTCCTATTGGGTTCTGTTCCGGTTCGCCCGGACAGACCACTTCTTTCATTTTAACATACTCAGAATAAAGATGCAACGAAGCCTTTTGTCACATTCCGCCGCCCCTCCCGGCCTCCTCCTCCAGAAGCCGCAGCACCCAGTAAGGATTCACGCTGAGCTCCTCCTGTTCTTCTGTCTCAAGGTAGATCCCCAGATGCAGATGCGTCTCAAACCTCCCTCTGGTTCCCTCCGGGCCGTATCCCGTGTCCCCCATATAGCCCAGAATCTCTCCCGCTTCGACCTGGTCTCCGGGAACAAATTCCCTGGCGTAGGAATCTAGATGCGCGTAATAATAATATCCGCCCCTGGGACTTCGTATGCCGATGCGGTAACCGCCCTTTTCCAGCCAGCCGATTTTCTCCACCGTCCCCGCCGTCATGCTCACCACCTCAAAAGAGCCGGGAAGGTTCTCCGGAGGCATCAGATCCGTACCCTCATGCCCCCGGATACCGCCGTAGGTCCGCTCAAACATCCAGCTGTTTTCATAGGAAACCTGCGTTCCCGGTACCGGAAAAACCTCCGCGTCGTCCCACACCGCTTCATAAGCGCCCTGCAGGGTTTCGTACCCTGTCCGGTTAAAAGAAAGAACCGCTTTTTTCATCCGCAGATACTCTTCCTCGTTCCGGGGAAGAAATTTTCCTGCCCCGTAAAGATTCTGGCAGAACCAGGACAGGGCAAGGAGTTCGGAGGAAGGCAGACCCAGGGTCTCCCTGGCCTTTTTCAACTCCTTCAGCCGGGTTCCGGAAAGATCCATTTCCCGAAACCGGCTGCTTCTGGGAGAAAACGAAGACAGACGATCCGCGCCCGCGTTCAGCCAAAGCAGGCGGGAGCCGTTCACCGTAAGAAGGGCGGCGATCAGGAACAGAAAAAGCAGATAAACGCCCGAATTTTTCATGCTTCACTTCCTGCCCGTTTTTTCCATTGTATTCGGCTGCCCTGAAAAAATAGAAGGTGCTATCCCTGCGTTTCTCCTCATAAGATGAGAAAAACAGACGGGAGAATCTGAGTGAAAAAAATAAACGCGGCTTTTCTCTTTTTGGTTTTTCTTTATCTCCTCCTCTTTCCGGAGAAAACGCTTCCGGCCGCCAGGGACGGCCTTCTTTTGTGGTACCGCTCCGTTCTGCCCGTCCTCTTTCCTTTTCTCGTGGTCTCCGGCATGCTGGTGCGGCTTTCTGGTTTTTCTTCTTTCCTGCGCCTTCTGTACCGCCCCTTCCACGCCCTGTTCGGCGTCTCCTGTTACGGAAGCTTTGCCGTCCTGTCCGGCTTTCTCTGCGGCTTTCCCTCCGGAGCGAAAATCACCTGCGACCTGGAGGCCCAGGGACAAATCTCCCCGGAGGAGGCGAGCCATCTTTACGGATTCGTAAACAATTTAAGTCCCGGCTTTCTCTTCTCCTACGCCGCCATCCTCCTCGACGCGCCGGAGTTCTCCCTCCCTTTTGTGTGGATTGTTTTAGGAAGCCCCCTGTGCTACGGTATCCTCACCGGCCAGAGGTATAAAAAAAAGGCCGCCGCTTCCCGCGCCGCCTTTCCCGTTTCCCAGGAGGATCTCTCTTTTTCCCAGCTTCTGGACCGCTGCATCTGGAACGCCTCCGTCAGCGTTCTGAAGCTGTGCGGTTACCTCACCCTTTTTTCGGTCCTTTCCTCCGCTCTGCTTCCTCTTTCCTCTGCCCCCGCGGGACTTCTGCTCTGCGCGTCCCTGGAGATTACGGGCGGCATCTCCCTGATCTGCGCCAATACGCCTTCCCCTTCCTCCCGGTTCGTTCTGCTCTGCGCTTTCTGCATTTTCGGCGGTTTCTCAGCTCTCGCCCAGACTGCCGGCATCGCCCGGATGAACCGCGCCGTTTTGTGCAGGTATCTAAAAAGCAGGGTACTGTGTACCCTGCTTGGCATCCTTCTGGCGTCGCTCCTGCTCTTACTCCGCCGTCTCTTCTTCCTCTTCCTCTGAAGGCTCCGGCGCCGTATAGCTGGAAGGCGCGGCCTGGGGAGAAAGCTCTGACCGGTTTTTGCTGACAATATCGTAGCAGGACTGGATGGAATTGATGAAATTGTTGTATTTGGATCCGGCCGCCTCGATGGTATGGCTCATAATCTTTTCCAGATTCTCCAGCATCTCATCGGTATAGCGGATGGCGCTCATGCGGATGTTGTTGGAATCCTCCGTCGCCTTGTCCAGGATCTCCTGCGCCTGGGCGTTGG
>CALWMW010000194.1 GCA_944382085.1 uncultured Lachnospiraceae bacterium
GAATCTGATAGCGGGTGGTCGTAAGAGAATTCCGGATGTCGCAGTCCAAATAGACCGTCCGCTTCTTCAGCCCCGCCATGCTTTTCGCCAGCCGGAAGGCGATGGAGGATTTTCCCTCATGCGCTACGGCGCTGGTAATGGCGATCACTTTCAGGTCAAAGCCGCTGAGCTGAATGTTTCCGCGCAGTACATTGATCGCTTCCTTCGCCTGGAAAGGCAGGGGCTCAACCTGAGGCGTCACCCTTCTCGTCTCCGGAATTTCCGTTATCCATTTCAGCTGCTGATCCATGTTACTTTCCTTTCCCTTCCCGATAGTAAGGCACTGCCGCCAGAATCGGCAGTCCCAGATGCTTCTCTACGTCTTCTTCTGATTTGATGGTGCTGTCCATGAGCATGCGAACGATCAGCGCCGCGCACACCGCGAAGGCTCCCAGCAGCCCGCCGATGGCCATGTATTTGAAAATACTGGGGGTCACGTCCTCCACCGATTCCGCGATGGAATAATCGATCACCGTAGGCTCGCTGCTGCCGATGATCTGATAGATCTGATCAATGCTGATGTTCATCAGGGCGTTGGTAATGTTCCTGGAAAGCTCCGGATCTCCGCAGACTACCTGCATCTCTATGATATGGCTGTCTTCTGGGTTCACCACAGTGATCAGCCGGCTCAGCCCGGTATAATCCAGATCCAGATCCAGCTCATCGATCACCCGATTCAGCACCGTCCGGCTCTTGATAATGTTGGCGTAGTCCTGGGTGAGGGCCGCGCTCAACTGCAGGTCTGAGAATGAGATCATGGAATCCGTATTCGTGATGTAGATGGACGCGTCCGCCTGATAGGAGGGCTTCATCAAAAAGGTATGGTACGCGCCGAACACCGCCGCGCCCACCAGAAGCGCCATCAGGATCATCTTCCATTTGTAAAGCAGCAGGAAAAAGATCTCCTTCAGGTCGATTTCAATTTCATCTTCCGCCCAGGCTCTCGCCTGTTCCTGTGTCTTCAATTCTTCCATATTTACTCCCGTCGTTTCATTGGTTTTTTATGATCTTTTTTACATTCGCGACAAAAATGCGCTTCTGCCGCTCCAGGCTCAAATTCTTCTGAATCCATGGATACGACCGTTCCGCCTCCATAGGGCGGAAGTAAATTCCGTGACAGTCCGTGGCCAGGTAGTCCACATAGCCTTCCTTCACCATGCGGCCCCAGGGATTCTTCTGAAAGAACGTGTCCCTGGCCTGCAGTCTGCTCAGATTCAGCTGAAGCAGTACGCCCCGCTCCCGCAGCCTGAGAAGATTCTCTTTTTTACTTAAGCAGGCGTATCGCTCGAAGTGGGCCAGGATCGGCTGATAGCCGCTGCGCCAAAGCTCCTCCAGCCCCTGCTGGAGGTAGGTATACAGGCAGTTCGGAGAAAACTCCACCAGCACATACCGGCTCCCCGCCAGAGTCAGAGCCCGCCCGGCCCCCAGATCCTCCGAAAGTCCCGGATAATAGTAGCACTCGTGGCCGGGATACAGGCGGATCTCCAGGTTTTCCCGAAGGCAGGCTTCTTTTACTTCCTTTAAAGACGCCAGAACCTCTCTGCCTTCTGTGAGGAACTTGCCCGGATGAAAATGCGGGGTGGCGATCATGCCCTGGACTCCCTGCCGGACGGCCTCCCGGAGGGTCTCTAAGGTATCCTCCAGATCCCTGGCTCCGTCATCCAGCCCCGGCAGAATGTGACTATGTATATCGTATATGCCAATCAATGTGCTATCTTCCTCCGTCCCTATCAGGAAAAGCGCCGAAAAGTTAGGAAAAAGGGCGTCTATACCGCTGACGCCCTCTGCTCTCGTTCCTGTCTTATCCCATGTATGTCACTCTAGCAGCGATCACATTTTTCGCGGCATCTCATCGGCTCTCTGAGAATACGATCCTCACTGCCGACAGGGTGATCTTACCATATTTTCCTTGGTTTATCAATCCATTTATCCTCGTAGAATAAATTCTTAATTTGAAATACCCCCTCCCCTATTTTTTCTTTATTCTATAATATTTTCTTTATTATCTGATATTTTTTCCAGTTTTCTTTGTATTCGGAACGTTTCGAACAAGTTTTTCTTGTTTTCCACCTCTTTTTTCGCGCTTTTTTTCTATTGTTCCGCAAAAAATACAAAAGAGTTCTCTTAGGAAAGCTGCGCCAGACGGGTCTTTACCTGTTCCATCATCTGGGTGTCTTTCTGCAGCTTCGCTTTTTCCTCGTCGATCTTAGCCTGGGGCGCCTTGCTTAAAAAGCGCTCATTTCCCAGCATGCCGTTGACTCTGGCCAGCTCTTTGATCAGGCGCTCCTCTTCCTTCTGCAGACGCTGAATCTCTTTGTCCACATCTACCAGGTCGGCGAAGGGCATGTAGATCACGGCCTCCGGCAGCACGGCGGATACGGCGTCTTCGGAGATTCCCGTTTTGTCCGCCTGCACGTGAACTTCACTGGCATAGCCCAGGGAAGCAAAGAATACCCGGCCTTCCTCAAAGATCCGGCGGATTCCTTCGCTCTCCGCTACCACGAAGACCTGAGCCTTTCTGGAGGGCGGAACGTTCATGCCGGTGCGCACGTTGCGGATGGAGCGCACCGCCTCTTTGATGGTCTCCACCGCTTTCTCTTCCTGGGGGAAGCTTCTCTCTTCCTGGTAAATCGGCCAGGGAGCGATCATAATGGACTCCTCTTCCGGCCAAAGGGTACAGAAAATCTCCTCCGTAAGGAAGGGCATGTAGGGATGCAGAAGCTTGAGAGCCGTGGTGAGGACGTTCTTCAGCGTCCAGAGGGCCGCAGCCTTGGTGGTGTCCGTCTCGCTGTAGAGACGGGGTTTCACCATCTCAATGTACCAGTCGCAGAACTCTTCCCAGATGAAGTCGTACACCTTCTGAACGGCGATGCCCAGCTCGTACTTCTCCATGTTCTCCGTCACTTCCCGGATGAGGGTGTTGGCCTTGGAGAGAATCCAGCGGTCCGGTTCCGTCAGGTCCTGCGGCGCGACGGTTTCCGGGATCTCCGCCTTCTCCAGGTTCATCAGGATGAAGCGGGACGCGTTCCACACTTTGTTGGCGAAATTCCGGGAGGCTTCCACCCGCTCCAGGTAGAAGCGCATGTCATTACCCGGCGCGTTGCCGGTAATCAGCGTCAGACGCAGGGCGTCGGCTCCGTACTGATCGATGATCTCCAGAGGATCGATGCCGTTGCCCAGGGATTTGCTCATCTTGCGCCCCTGGGAATCCCGCACCAGACCGTGGATCAGCACGTGGTGGAAGGGCACCTGTCCCATCTGCTCCAGGGAGGAGAACACCATGCGGATGACCCAGAAGAAAATGATGTCGTAGCCGGTTACCAGCACGTCCGTGGGGAAGAAGTAATCCAGCTCTGGAGTGTGATCCGGCCATCCCAGGGTGGAGAAGGGCCACAGGGCGGAGCTGAACCAGGTGTCCAGCGTATCCTCATCCTGCTTAAAGTGGGTTTTGCCGCACTTTGGGCAGACCTTTGGCATTTCTCTGGCTACCACGATCTCTCCGCAGTCCTGGCAGTAGTAGGCGGGAATCCGGTGTCCCCACCAGAGCTGTCTGGAAATGCACCAGTCCCGGATGTTCTCCAGCCAGTGAAGATAGATCTTATCAAAACGGTCCGGCACAAAGGTCAGGGAGTGATCCTTCAGCGCCTGAATCGCGGGCTTGGCCAGCTCCTCCATGCGCACGAACCACTGGGGCTTGATCATAGGCTCCACCGTGGTCTTGCATCGGTCGTGGGTGCCAACGCTGTGGGAGTGGGGCACGACTTTTACCAGCAGGCCCAGGTCTTCCAGGTCTTTCACCATGGCTTTTCTGGCCTCGTACCGGTCCATGCCGGCATATTTGCCTCCCAGCTCATTGATGGTAGCGTCGTCGTTCAGGATGTTGATCTCCGGCAGCTGATGGCGTTTTCCCACTTCAAAGTCGTTGGGGTCGTGGGCGGGCGTGATCTTCACGCAGCCGGTTCCGAACTCCGGATCCACGTACGCGTCGGCGATCACCGGGATCTGCCTTCCCGTCAGGGGCAGCTCCAGCATCTTTCCCACCAGGTGGCGGTACCGCTCGTCCTCCGGGTTCACCGCCACCGCCGTATCTCCCAGAAGGGTCTCCGGGCGGGTGGTGGCGATCTCTACGTATTTTCCTTCCTCTCCCACAATGGGATAGTTGATGTGCCAGAAAAAGCCGTCCTGATCCTGATGCTCTACTTCCGCGTCGGAGAGGGAGGTATGGCATACGGGGCACCAATTGATAATCCGGGAGCCCCGGTAGATGTATCCTTTCTCATAAAGGCGGATGAACACTTCCTCCACGGCCTTGGAACAGCCCTCGTCCATGGTGAACCGCTCCCGGTCCCAGTCCGCGGAGGCTCCCAGCTTCTTTAACTGGTTGATGATCTTTCCGCCGTACTCTTCCTTCCAGGCCCAGGCGTATTCCAGGAATTTTTCCCGGCCGATTTCTTTCTTGTCAATCCCCTGCTCTTTCAGGTACTCCGTCACCTTCACCTCGGTGGCGATGGCCGCGTGGTCCGTTCCCGGCTGCCACAGGGTTTCGTAGCCCTGCATCCGTTTGAAGCGGATGAGGATGTCCTGCATGGTCTCGTCCAGGGCGTGGCCCATGTGCAGCTGACCGGTTACGTTGGGCGGGGGAATCACAATGGTAAAGGGTTTCTTGTCCGGATTGACCTTGGCGTGGAAATACTTCTTATCCAGCCACTTCTGGTACAGACGGTCCTCCAGACCCTTGGGATCGTAGGTCTTGGCCAGTTCTTTTTTCATAAGGTTCTCCTCCTTCTTGTATGAGTTTCTTCTATAATAATAGTAGGCGCCGTTTTCCGAAAAAAAACGCCCTCTGCTTACGCAAAGGGCGAAAAATCCGCGGTACCACCTTTTTTAAGTCACGCCTGAAAAAGACGGACTCATCTCTTGGTCCTGTAACGGGAACTCCCGGAACTGCCTACACACCTGAAGCTTCAGCCGTTCTGTTCAAAAGCTACCTTCCCCAGCCGCTCTCCCGGACAGCCTCTCAGCCGGCGAACCGTCCTCTCTTTTGGCGCGGACTTAAGTACTCCTCTTTCTCACTACATTTAAAATATATGCCATAACTTTAGCAGAGAAAGAAAGGGTTGTCAAGGAATTTTATACGCTGAGTTTTTTCTCCGTCATCCATCCGGATACCCCATAGAGAACCAGGGAGAGAACCAGCGAGCCCAGGATGACCAGGGTGTATTCCAGCCGGAAGTTCTCCATGGAAGGAATCAGGTTCAGAACCGCTCCCTCGCCCCAGGTAAGGAGCATGTAGAGCACAAAGCTGACGAACCCGCTGAACCGCTTCCCGGCCAGCACCGAGGCGCAAAGGAGAATGGCAAAATACCCGGTGACGATCATCAGAAGCCAGCCTGCCAGGAAGGAGAAGAAGACCAGCAGAATCTCCGCCACAGGAATCTCCAGATTCACGTTGATGGAGGCTGCCATGTTCTGGATCACATCCAGAAATTCTTCCAGCCCGCCAATGTACAGGATACCGATGCTCCAGTCAATCGCCGCCAACAGGGCAAAAAAGACGCCGGTCAGGAAAATGGAGATTCCGTTTTCCAGGACCTTGGCTCCCAGAACCTGGAAGCTGTTCCGGGGCGTGAGGAAAAGCATATAGCTCTGCTTTGTATTCA
>CALWMW010000195.1 GCA_944382085.1 uncultured Lachnospiraceae bacterium
CGCCATACCACCTTCTCTACCGAGCTGAAAGAAGTGGCCTTTGAGGACGGCTATTACAGAAAGCCCCTTGAGAACACGTACGCCCGCTATCTGGCGGACCGCAGGGACGTGCTGGGAGACCGGAAGGACAAGTACATCTGTCTTATGGACCTGGCGCTGATGGCGATGAAAAAACTGAAAAAAGAAGGAAAGCTTCCGGATCAGGAGGAGTCGGAGGAGATCAACGCCTGCAGCATCGTGGTTCCCGTGGAGATCGACGGGAAAACCGAGGAGTGGCTTGTGAATTTCAAGAACGAAACCCACAACCATCCCACGGAAATCGAGCCCTTCGGAGGCGCGGCCACCTGTCTTGGCGGAGCCATCCGGGATCCCCTTTCCGGGCGGACCTACGTATACCAGGCCATGCGCGTAACCGGCGCGGCGGATCCCACCGTTTCGGTGAAGAATACGCTCAAAGGCAAGCTTCCTCAGAAGAAGCTGGTGCGGGAGGCGGCCCACGGATACAGTTCCTACGGCAACCAGATCGGACTGGCCACCGGATACGTAAAAGAGATTTATCACCCGAACTATGTGGCGAAGCGCATGGAGATCGGGGCGGTGATGGGAGCGGCCCCCAGGGACGCCGTGATCCGCAAGTCCTCCGATCCCGGCGACGTGATCATTTTGCTGGGCGGCAGAACCGGACGCGACGGAATCGGAGGCGCCACCGGCTCCTCCAAGGTTCACACCGAGGCTTCCATTGAAGTCTGCGGCGCGGAGGTTCAGAAAGGAAACGCGCCCACGGAGCGGAAGATCCAGAGGCTGTTCAGACGGCCGGAGGTCAGCCGCCTGATTAAGAAGTGCAACGATTTCGGCGCGGGCGGCGTATCCGTAGCCATCGGAGAGCTGGCGCCGGGTCTTCATATTTATCTGGATAAGGTTCCCAAGAAATACGCGGGCCTGGACGGCACGGAGCTGGCGATTTCGGAATCCCAGGAGCGGATGGCGGTAGTCGTGGATCCCTCGGATGTGGATGCCTTCCTGAAATACGCGGCGGAAGAGAACCTGGAGGCGGTCCAGGTGGCGGTGGTGACGAAGGAGCCCAGGCTGGTGCTGATCTGGAGAGGTAAAGAGATCGTAAACATCTCCAGGGCGTTTCTGGATACCAACGGAGCGCATCAGGAGACCTCCGTGCTGGTGGAGATGCCTTCGGAAGAAAAGAAATATTTTGTCCGGGAGGAGATTCCGGACGTCCGGGAAAAATGGCTGGATACTCTGAGAGATCTCAACTGCTGTTCCAAGAAAGGACTGGTGGAGATGTTTGACAGCTCCATCGGCGCGGGCTCTGTGCTGATGCCCTACGGCGGGAAGTACCAGCTTACGGAGACCCAGAGCATGGTGGCGAAGCTTCCCGTGCTGAAAGGAAAGACGGATACGGTTACCATGATGAGCTACGGATTTGACCCCTATCTTTCCAGCTGGAGCCCCTATCACGGCGCGGCCTTCGCGGTGGTGGAGTCCGTGGCCAGAATCGTGGCGGCCGGCGGGGATTACCGGAAGATCCGCTTTACCTTCCAGGAGTACTTCCGCAGGATGACGGAGGATCCCAGACGCTGGAGCCAGCCTTTCTCCGCGCTTCTGGGCGCGTACGCGGCGCAGATGGGCTTCGGCCTGCCTTCCATCGGAGGAAAGGACAGTATGTCCGGTTCCTTCAATGAGCTGGATGTTCCCCCCACCCTGGTATCCTTCGCGGTGGATGTGGCCAGCGAGAAGCAGATTGTCACGCCGGAGCTGAAACGTCCCGGAAGCAAGCTGATCCTTCTTCGCGTCGGACGGAAAGAGTACGATCTGCCGGATTATGAGGCGCTGATGGATCAGTACGGCAAGTTCCAGGAGGATGTGAAGGCCGGAAGAATTCTCTCCGCCTATGCCCTGGACGGAAAAGGCGTGGCGGCGGCTTTGAGCAAAATGGCCTTTGGAAATAAACTGGGCTTCCGGATCGAGCACAACTTTGACCGGAGGGATCTCTTTACTCCAGGTTTCGGCGATCTGGTAGCGGAAGTTCCGGAGGGACAGGTAGGCAATCTGGCGATCACCTACACGGTAATCGGAGAGGTGACGGAGAAGCCGGTACTGGAATACCAGGACGTCTCCATTCCGGTGGAGGAAGCCATCCAGGCATGGACCGGTACCCTGGAGCGGGTGTTTAAGACCACATCCGGACTTGAGACCGTGGATCTGCAGGAGAGCGGAGCGGCAGAGGACTGCTGGAAGAAGGGAAGCGTCCGCATCAGCCGGAATCTTACGGCGAAGCCAAGAGTCTTCATCCCGGTATTTCCGGGAACGAACTGCGAGTATGACAGCACCAGGGCCTTTGAACGGGCAGGGGCCGAGGTGGATGTGAAGGTATTCCGGAACCTTACCGCAGAGGACATCCGGGAGTCTGTGGAGATTTTTGAAAAATCCATTGACCAGGCGCAGATCATCATGTTCCCCGGCGGCTTTTCCGCGGGAGACGAGCCGGACGGCTCCGCGAAGTTCTTCGCCACGGCCTTCCAGAACGCGAAGATAAAAGAAGCGGTGCAGCGGCTTCTGAACGAAAGGGACGGCCTTGCCCTGGGCATCTGCAACGGATTCCAGGCGCTGATCAAACTGGGACTGGTTCCCGGCGGAGAGATTACGGGACAGACGCCGGATTCCCCGACCCTGACCTTCAATACGGTGGGCCGCCATATCTCAAAGATGGTCTACACCAAAGTAGTCAGCAATCTTTCTCCCTGGCTTGCGAAGGCCGAGCTGGGCGGCGTTTACGTAAACCCGGCTTCCCACGGCGAGGGCCGTTTCGTGGCCAGCCAGGCGTGGCTGAAGAAGCTGTTTGAGGCGGGACAGGTGGCGACCCGCTACTGCGATCCGGAGGGGAACATCCTCACCGGGGACGAGGAATGGAACGTAAACGGTTCCTACTGCGCGATCGAAGGAATCACCAGCCCGGACGGAAGAGTCTTAGGCAAGATGGCTCACGCGGAGCGCCGCCAGGATCACGTGGCAGTGAACATTTACGGAGAGCAGGATCTGAAAATATTTGAGTCAGGAGTAGCGTATTTTAGAGGATGAAAAGTAAAAGAATCAAAGCAGACAACGTAGAGCAGTTAATTGAAATCATCCGTTCCCTCAAAGAGGAAGGGGACGGAGAAAAGCCGGGCAGCCTCCGGTCTGACTACAGTGTGCTTCCCAAAGAGCCTCCTCTGGAAGCGTCGAAAGCCTCCTCCTACCTGGAACAGATAGAAAAAGAAACTCCGCGCGTCCCTTCCGGTTTTTCCCAGGAGACTGAGGAAGCCCAGGAGGAGTGGGAGGAAGAAGACGAAGACGATTTCTTTGAAAACGATCTGAAGGAGGAAGAGGAGTCCTCTTTCGAAGAAAAAAAAAAAGTCCGTAACGCTCTGGCATCCCTGGCAGACGCGGCCAAAGGCGCCGCCGGAAG
>CALWMW010000196.1 GCA_944382085.1 uncultured Lachnospiraceae bacterium
TTGAGATCCCGTTTTCCGTATAAACGCCTGCCAGATCCTCGAAGAAGAACTGATCCTTTAAGGCGGGCGTCACCTTATCGTAAAAGTGGCTGAGATAGTTCCAGAGATTATCAAGCGCCGGCGCTTCCAGGGTATCGGAAAGCAGCATCACACGCTCGGGACACTCCTTCAGAAAAGCGCCGGACGACTTCTGCTTCTGCTGTCCCTGCAGCTTCCTTTCGTAGTCCGCTTTCGCCAGCTGGATTTTTGATTTGCTGTACTGGAGTGCTGCTATCTTTTTATCCGCTTTCTTTTCTGCCCTGTTCAGAAAATCAATGATCTGTTCCAGATCGTCATATTCCAGAACCTTTTTTTTTTTTTTTTGGGGCAGGTCCATAAGCTGCAGAGCACGCACCGTATTCAGCCGGACGATGTCCTGCTCGGTATAATAGCGGTAATTGGTCCATTCATCCCGTTTCCCCGGCTTCACCAATCCAATGCGGTCATAGTGCCGCAGCGTTTCGCTGGTGGTATGGACTGCCTTTGCGGCTTCCCCGATTGAAAAATATTTGTCCATTTTTATTTCTCCCACTGACCTTTGTGCAACACAAAGGTTTATAATTCATTTTCGCACAGGATCTTACAAAAAGCAACAGACAGCTCCGTGCTGTTATATCTATTCTGTATGGGAGGAATCACTGCATGATAGAACTAAAAGAGGTCACAAAGCGGTACGGCCAGGCAGCCGTGCTGAAAAATATCAATCTTTCGATAGAGGAACCGGGGATTTACTGCCTGCTTGGCAGGAACGGGGCGGGCAAAACCACCCTTCTAAAATCCATTGCCGGATATCAGAACATCACAGAAGGCGAGATCCGGGTGGACGGCAGGAGAATTGCCACATCCACACTGGATACCGGGGTCAGCTATATTGAAAACTTTGCCAGGCATTTTAATCTTCCGGTCCGGAAGCTGCTGCGGATTGCTTCCGAGGTGAATCCCAGCTATGACTATGACTTCGCTATCGAAGAAATCGCAAAAACCATACAGAAGCTGATTATCATAGACAAAGGAAGCATCTGTTTCTTTGACACCCTGCAGGCGGTGGAAGGAAAAGCATGTTCTCTGCAGGATTTCTTTATACAGATGGACGGAACCCAAGGAGGGCAGGAAAAATGAAAAAGATTCTATTCTGGATGTGGATTGTGGCGGTCATTACGATCCTGGTGAGTTTGCTTATCATGGGTTTTAAGCTGCTGGATGGAAACTATGATATTGTAGCAGAGGGATCTCTTTGCGGAGTATGTTTGGCAGTTAACTGTGTATATGCTTTTTCCAGACTGTCAGGTCTGCGGTGCGGCTATTGTGGGAAAATAATCTGGCAGCAGGATAGATACTGTCCTCATTGCGGTGGGGAGATCAAAAAATAAAACCATTGCCTGGGAGGAGGCTATCCGCCTGTATCCTGTCTTTTACCGCCTCTCGTATACCAGATCCGTAATCCCATTATAGCTCTGTGTCTTCACAAGCCGCAGCTTTCTCTCCTCATCCAGTTTGCCAAAAAGCCGGATGCCGCCTCCAAGCAGAGTGGGAATCACAGAAATATGCCAGACATCAATCAGCTCTTCCTTCATCAGCTGCTGCGCAATCCCGGCTCCTCCGCAAATCCAGATGCCCTTTCCTTCCTCTCTGCGGAGCCTTTTTATCAAATCACAGGGAGACTCCGAAGTAAAACAAATCTGTTCTGTGGAAGGAATCTCCCGATGGGTGATCACAAAGCTTGTCTGCGCCGGATAAACCCATTCATCCGGAGACAGCTCTTCAGCGATCTGCCGGTAGGTATTCCAGCCCATCACCACCGTATCAATTCCCTTAATAAAATCAGAATAAGTATCCAAATCCTCACCATGTTCATCCTGGCCCTTCAGCCAGTCTACACCGCCATTTTCATCAGCGATATATCCGTCCAGACTCATGGCAATAAATAAAGTGACCTTTCGCATAAAGCAATTCCCTTCCTTAAGTTTCTTCCCGGTGGACATACATACGGATTGGCTCCGGCTCATCATCCCCCTGTACCATACACAGATATTCCCAGCCATACCGCTCATAAAAAGAGGTGTGGTCAGTAATAAGATAAAGAACAGAAATTCCTCTGTGCTGCATATCCCTGCACGCATATTCCAGCAGCCGGCCGGCGATTCCACGGCAGCGGTATTCCGGCTCCACATACAGGGCGCACAGATTCGGAGCCAGATCCTTTCTGTTGTGAAAATCATTTTCAATAACACCGGCTCCTGCGATAATCTTCTCCTCATCCAGAACAGCATACCACTGCGGCACCGGCCCTTTCCCGCCAAGGCATTCCTCCATGCTTTCCAGATAGGCATCTTTCGGAATTTCCCATTTCTGATGGAACCAGTCCGCCAGCCGGTCCTTCAGATCCGGTCGGTCCATCAGTGAGATAACAGAATAAAATTCACTCATAACTATATATGATACCGGAATACAGATTCTGATTCAAGGCGGAAAAGATTTCTCCCCTTGCAAAAGCCCGAAAACTCCTGTACTATAGAAAAAGACAAACCACCTTCATCCGCAGAGACACCCATATCTTTGCCGGATGAGGGCTAAAGCTGTGCTCTTTGCCAGCTATCCGATAATTATTTCATGAAAGATCTATACGGAGGCCTCTGCTTCGGCTTCTGCCATCTTACTGTATGGCAATACAAGGGCCAGCCACCCTGGTCTTTGCTACCTTACTGTATGGCAATACAAGGAGTTGGCCACCGTGGCTTCTGCTACCTTACTGTATGGCAATACAAGAGCCAGCCCTCCGGTTTCTGTCTTCTCAATGTACGGCCTCTTCGTGGACGCCTGTATGATTACGGCGGACTGTTTGTCCGTCCGGAAGCATACAGGCGTCCACGAAGGGACGAACATGAGAAACAGAAACCCGGAGGGCGTCCCTTGCGAAAGCCATACAAAAGAAACAGAAACTTGGAGGGCGTCCCTTGCAAAAGCCATACAAAAGACCCAGAAACCAAATGGCCTCCCTGAAGAGCCATCCATAAAAAATATAGAAGAAAGAAAAGGAGCACCACATGTACCTAATAGCAGGCCTGGGCAACCCCACCAGGCAGTACGAACACACCCGCCACAACATCGGCTTCGATGCCGTCACATATCTGGCGGATCACTATCATATAAGTATGAATACAAAGAAGTTTCAGGGAATCTGCGGAAGCGGATATATCGAAGGGCAGAAGGTGCTGCTCTTGATGCCGCAGACCTACATGAATCTGAGCGGACAGAGCGTAGGGGAGGCAGCGGCCTTCTATAAGCTGGACCCGGAGACAGAGGTCATCATCATCTATGACGATATTGCTCTGGAGCCGGGAAATATCCGCGTCCGCAAGAAAGGAAGCGCCGGCGGGCACAACGGAATCAAAAGCATCATTTCCCATCTGGGGACTCAGGAATTCCAGCGCATCCGCATCGGCGTGGGAGAGAAACCGAAAGAATACGATCTGGCGGATTATGTGCTGGGGCATTTTTCTCCGGAGGACAGGAAACTGGTAGAGGAAGCCTTCGTCCACGCGGCGGACGCCGTGCGCCTGATGGTGCAGGGAGAGACGGACGAGGCCATGAATCTGTATAACAGAAAACAGAAGCAGGTGTTAGAATGAAAGCCTTTCTGGAACCATTTCAGCAGCTGGGAGTATATGAGGAGATACAAAGCCGCCTGAAGAAAAATAGGGGCGTGCTGATGCTGACCGGCTGCGTGGACTCGCAGAAGGTCCACGCGGCCAGCTGTCTCTGGCAGGGATATCCCTGCCGGATGATTCTGACCTACAGTGAGCAGAAAGCCAGGGAAATCTATGAGGACTGCCGGTTCTTTGACCGGGAGGCCGTGCTGTATCAGGCTA
>CALWMW010000197.1 GCA_944382085.1 uncultured Lachnospiraceae bacterium
GCTCTGGAGAACTGGCTGAAGGCGGTTCGGGAAAGAGGGATGGAAGGGTATCTTCTTTTCCCGCCGGTTTTTCGGGAAGCCGCCGGCCGTTTTTTTCAGCGCGCGTTCCAGAACGGGCTTCTGCACAAGGCGGACGGATGCGTGGTGCATTCCATGGATGAGCTGGGATTTCTGCGGAACCGGCAGTATGAGAAAACGATTGTGTCAGACGGAGGACTTTCCGCTTTCAATACCGCGGCGGCCGCTTTTTATAAAGAGAACGGAGTCGGCAGGATTACGCTGTCGCCGGAGCTGAATGAAAAGGAACTGGCAGAGCTCTCCCTGAAAGAGAGCGAGCTGGTGGTTTACGGCTATCAGCCTCTTATGGTTACCGCCCAGTGCCTGCGAAAGAACGCGGGAGGCTGTACGGGAAAGCCTGGGCTTCTCTGGCTTCAGGACCGGAAAAAAGTCCGTTTTCCGGTAAAAAACCGCTGCCTGGAGTGCGGGAATCTCATTTATAACAGCGTGCCCCTTCAGCTTGGAGGACTGGGAAAGGAGCTTTTGGCCACAGGCGCGGAATACTTCCGGCTGGAATTTACCATTGAGTCAAGAGAAGAGACGGGAAAGATCCTCCGGCAGTACGCAAAGCTGCCGGACGGCTCCGGGGAAGAGCCGGATCAGGAAGCTTATCCGGGAACGAGGGGACACTTCAAAAGGGGAGTGGAGTAAGGAATCATGACAAATTTGATTATACAGGTTTCCAAATATCTGATTATTATTCTCATGGCGCTGTACACCTTTCAGTGCTTCACGGTTTTCCGGAAACGGTCGGACGAAGACCGGGATTTTCTCTTCCTGCGTCAGAACGTCCTGATGTTTTTCCTGCACTTTGTGGCCTTTACGGTGCTTTATCTGGAGATGGGAGAAGTGACGGTGCTTCTCTTTTACGCGGCGCAGGCGGTTTATCTTGCCGTCGTGCTGATTCTTTACACCAAGCTGTATCCGAAAGCCTCCCGCCTTCTGATCAACAATATGTGCATGCTGATCACCGTGGGCTTTATCATGATCACCCGGCTGTCCTATGACCAGTCGGTCAAACAGTTTCAGATCATTGCCGCCTCCACGGTGGTGGCCCTTATCATTCCGGTGCTGATCCGGAAGCTTCGCTTCATTACGAAAATGTACTGGTTCTACACCCTGGTGGGAATCGGCCTTCTGGCTCTTGTAGCCATAGCCGCCCAGTCTACCAACGGCGCGAAGCTTTCCTTCCGCCTGGGAGGCATTTCTCTGCAGCCCTCTGAATTTGTAAAAATTATCTATGTGTTCGCCATCGCGGGCCTTTTGAAAAACGCCAGAGATTTCCGGCGCGTGGCCATTGCCACGGGACTGGCGGCGCTTCACGTTCTGATTCTGGTGGTTTCCAAAGATCTTGGAAGCGCCGTGATCTTTTTCGTCACCTACCTGGTGGTACTGTTCGTGGCGACCCGGAATCCTTTCTATGTTCTGGCGGGGATTCTGGCCGGTTCAGGAGCGGCCACAGGCGCGTACTTTCTGTTTTCCCACATCCGGGTGCGCGTCCAGGCCTGGAAGGATCCTTTCGCGGACTATCAGGTGGGAGGCTATCAGATCAGCCAGTCTCTTTTTTCCATCGCGGCGGGAAGCTGGTTCGGCACCGGGCTGTATCAGGGCTCGCCGGAAGCCATTCCCTACGTAGAACAGGACTTTATGTTTTCGGCCATCGCGGAAGAGCTGGGCAGCATTTTCGGCATCTGCCTGATTCTGGTTTGCATGAGCTGCTTTATTATGTTTGTAAACATCGCCATGCAGCTGACCAACCGCTTTTACCGTCTGGTAGCGGTAGGACTTGGAGCTACTTACGCGACCCAGGTGTTTCTTACCATAGGAGGAGGCATCAAGCTGATTCCCATGACCGGGGTGACGCTTCCTCTGGTAAGTTATGGAGGAAGCTCCGCCCTCAGTACGCTGATTATGTTTTCCATTGTCCAGGGACTTTATATGCTGCAAAGAGATGAGGAAAAGAAAAATGAAAGAAAGACGTTTTACCAGGAAGACCGTTCCTACCCGCCCTACGGACCGGGAGGATACGTTCCAGACGGATGGTCTGGAAGAGATCAATCTTACGGAAGAACCGGATATGGATACGGACCGGAAGAGTACGGGCCGGAAAACTACGGGCCGCAGGAGTACGGATCCGGAGGATACTATGGGCCGCAGGACGATCCGGGAGACGGATATGGAGACGAATACTACTACGACCAGGAGGAACCCTACGAGGAGGGACCGGACCGGAGATACTGGTAGATCCGGAGTAAAAGTCCGAGAAGTGCGTCTCGAAAACGAGACTTCGGACGTTCCGGAGGGAGGCGGCCGGAATACGGAACTGGGAATTGTAACGTACACGTTTTTCTTCCTCTTTCTCCTTATGATCGGGTATCTGGTTTATCTGAACGTATGGAAGGCGGAGGATTTGAACTCCAGCGCCTACAATACGAAACAGGATGTGAACGAGGACAAGTACATCCGGGGTTCCATTGTCTCTTCCGACGGGCAGATTCTGGCGGAAACCCAGGTGGACGCGGATGGGACGGAAAGGCGCGTGTACCCTTACGCCAACGCGTTTTCTCACGTGGTGGGGTATTCCAGCAATGGAAAATCAGGGCTGGAAGCTTTGTGCAACAACGATCTTCTGACCTCCAACGCCTCCATTCTGACCCAGATCCGGGATGAAAACAACCATGAGAAGTCCAGAGGGGACACGGTGGCGGTTACCCTGGACGCGGGACTTCAGACGGCGGCGTACCAGGCGCTGGGAGATTACAACGGAGCCGTGGTGGCCATGGAGCCGGATACGGGAAAGATCCTGGTCATGGTATCCAAACCGGACTTTGATCCCAACCACATTGAAGAGCTCTGGGAGAGCCTGATTACGGATTCCACAAGCAGCGTTCTTCTGAACCGGGCTACCCAGGGGTTATACCCGCCCGGATCCACCTTTAAGATTCTTACGACGCTGGCCTACATCCGTCAGGAACCCCTGGATTACCGGAACTTTTCCTTTGACTGTACATCCGAGCTGAGCATGGACGATGTGACCATCCACTGCTACAACAATACGGTTCACGGCCAGGAGGATTTAAAGAGCGCATTCGCCCATTCCTGCAATACGGCCTTCGCCCAGATCGGCCTGGATCTGGACGGGGAAAACTTTTCGGATCTTGCGGAAGAATTTCTGTTTAACGATTCCCTGCCTACCCAGCTTCAGCACAGTACGTCCCGGTTTGTTTTAAACGGGCAGTCCTCTTACGGTGAGCATATGACAACGGCCATCGGACAGGGCGACACCCTTGTTACGCCTCTTCACATGGCGCTTCTCACCTCTACGGTGGCCAACGGCGGGATTATGATGCGCCCGTATCTTGTGGACCACATTGAGGCCTACGACGGGAATTCCGTGTCTGAGAACACGCCCTCCCGGTACAAGAGGCTGATGACCACGGAAGAGGCTCAGATCCTCACGGAATATATGCAGGAAACCGTAAACAGCGGAACCGCCACCGCTCTGGGCGGTTACGGCTATACGGTAGCGGGAAAGACAGGTTCCGCGGAGTACGTATCCGATGGATACGAGGGAACGCATTCCTGGTTTGTGGGCTTTTCCAACGTCCAGGATCCGGATCTCGTCCTTGCGGTAATCGCGGAAGACGGAGGAACCGGCAGCGAGACGGCGGTTCCCATCGCGGCCCAGATTTTTGCCGCGTACTACAATTCCTAGTCCAAACCGGATCCCAAACCGGCTCAAGGATTTTGGTTGCGCGTTTTTCAAAAAAGAGTTATACTGATTACAATGTAAGAATTTTCGCCCGGCGGATTGGGACACAGGAGCAGGGCGAAAACACAACGCGCACCAGGAGGGATTGCAATGATTGAGGCAACAAGCTGTGGCGGTGTGGTGATTTTCCGAGGAAAGATTCTGGTTCTGTACAAAAGTTACCGGAACAAGTATGAGGGCTGGGTTCTGCCAAAAGGAACGGTAGAAGCAGGCGAAGATTTTAAGGAGACTGCTGCGAGAGAGGTTTTGGAGGAGACGGGCGTCAGAGCTTCCATCATAAAGTATATCGGGAAAAGCCAGTATACCTTCAATGTGCCGGAGGATACGGTATCCAAGGATGTACACTGGTATTTGATGATGGCGGACAGTTATTACAGCAAACCACAGCGCGAAGAGTATTTTATTGATTCGGGATATTATAAGTACCATGAGGCGTATCATCTGCTGAAGTTTTCCAATGAGAAGATGATTTTGGAAAAGGCTTATAATGAATATCTCAACATGAAGAAAAATAACCTTTGGGGAAACAGGAAATACTATTAAAACGATATAATCCGGACCGGTACGCAGTGGTTCGGATTATTCTATATCCCGGCGGGATTTCCTGCTGGACAGAGGGTTCAAAATGATGTAGTCTATAGAGAAGGAACGGCAGGAAAAGTTTTATGAAATGGTATCACAGCCTGTATCTTGGGAAAACTGCAAAAAGAGACGAAGCGGCTTTGATCCGGGCTGTGGAGGATAAGAAACCGCCCCTGGACGTATATCTTTTGACGCTTCCGGAGAATCCGGAAAATCAGCTGGAGATTCTTCCCTCCCTGTCTTTCCGTTTCCGCTATCAGGAAAAGGACTGTCCCATGATTGTAGGCCTTGCCAGGGGAAGGAAGGAGGCGCTGGAGCTTTTCCAGAAGATTGTGGAGGATGTTCTGAGCCAGACGGGGAAGCCGGATCTGGGATCTTATTTTAGGGAGAGGAGCTAGCAGATAAGTATATGCTACATATGGTTCTGGTTATACTGAAGATCATAGGAATTCTTCTGGCTGCCGTGGCGGCTCTCCTGCTTTTGATTCTGGGATGCCTTCTTTTTGTGCCGGTTCGGTACCGGATCCGTCTGAAGAAAGACAAGGAAACGCTTTCCGGGGAGGCGGCGGCGTTCTGGCTTCTTCATTTGCTTTCGTTTTCGCTGGCTTATTCCGCGGGCCGGGAGCGGCCGGGGATTCAGATCCGGATTTTTGGGATTTCCCTGGAACAGTTTCGGAAAAAACGAAGGAGGCCTGCAGAAGAAGCTCCTGTAGAAGAAGCGCCTGCAGAAGAAGAGCCTGCCGAACAGGAGCCTTTGCCGGAGGAAGTCCGGGAAGAAGAGGAAGAAAGCTTCGGAAAGGAAGAAAGCTCCGGAAAGGAAGAAAGCTTCGAGGAGGAAGAAAGCTCCGGGAAGAAAGAGCGCTTTGAAAAAGAAGCTTTCCGGGAAAAGCCTGAACAAAGCCGGAAAGAAGCATTCGGCCGATGGAAAGACCGGATTCTCCGCCTGAAACAGAAGCCCGGACAGTGGAGCAGAAGCTTCCGTAGAAAAAAACGCCGGCTTGCTTCCACGGTTTCCCTGATTCGAGAATATCGGCCCAGGGAGGTTCTGGAGCTTCTGTGGGGATACGCCAAAAAACTGGCGCGTCATTTCAGGCCCCGGAAGATACGCGGCTTTCTGAAATTCGGGACCGGGGATCCGGCCCTGACCGGAGAGCTTACCGGGATTCTCTATCTGCTTCTTCCGGTTTCGGCGAAAGATTTTTCCCTGGAACCGGAGTTCCATGAGGCGGCGCTGGAGGCGGATCTGACCGCCTGGGGAAGGATCCGGGGAATCCATCTGCTTGTTACCGCGGTAGAGATATTCCGGAACAAACAATTAAAAAAGATCATCCGCAGACTGCGGAGCACATTAGAATGTTGAGAACGGAAAGGAGACAGAAAAAATGGCAGAGAATTTTCGGGGGACGCTGGAATCGTTATTTAAAGGAATGGACAGCTTTATTACCACGAAAACCGTAGTGGGAGACGCGATCACCGTGGGGGATACCATCATTCTTCCCCTTGTGGACGTTTCCTTCGGCGTAGCCGCCAGCGCGAAGGCGGAGGACCGGAAAAACAGCGGAGGCGGCGGCATGGGCGGAAAGATTTCCCCCAGCGCGGTACTGGTGATCTCCAACGGGACGACGAAGCTGGTAAACGTAAAGAATCAGGACGGCGTTACAAAAGTACTGGATATGGTTCCGGATCTGATCAACCGTTTCGTTCCGGGAAGGAACGGCGGCGCGTCCGAGAAAACGGATCGCGACAAGAAGGTGGACGAGGCCATTCACAACGCCTCGGAAGAAGAAACTTTCTGACATATTCTGGCTTGCCCCGCATAAGATAAAGCAAACCGGTGGCGGGTGTTCTTATGCGGCGGCTGATTGGATACACTCTGTTTTGGACTGCCATAGGCATTCTCATAGGGATTCTCATTGAGAATCTCTTTTTTGGCATTCTCCTTACCTTTCTTTTTATTCTCCTGGGATACAATCTTTTTATGTGCTGAATCCGTAAAAAAAAGACAAGCCGTTCTGGCCTGTCTCTTGACGTTCTTATTAAGCTCTTTCAACTTTTCCGGATCTGAGGCAGGAAGTACAAACATACATCCTCTTGGCAGCTCCATTCACTTTAACCTTTACGTGTTTGATGTTAGCTTTCCAGATTTTATTGCTTCTTCTATGTGAATGACTCACATTGTTCCCGAAATGAACTGCTTTATCGCAAATAGCACATTTTGCCATGACCGCACCTCCTTGAATATTATTAAGCCTATTCGATATCATAGACTCACAGCAAAACTATTCTAGCAGATGAAATCTGATTTTGCAAGTATTTTTTTTTAGAAAAATGGAAAAATGATCTTTCCAAGCAGGAAGATTTCTGCTAGAATAATACCGTAAAACTGCACTGTTCTGGATTCGCACAGAAAGTGCAGTTTTCGGTGAGTTCAGATAAATCCGGCAGAAGCCGGATGAAAGGATGAATAGATGGAGGTTCTGCTATGAAAGGACGCATGACAAATGAACTGGGTTCAATCGTGATTGACCCGAATGTAATCGCCACTTACGCGGGCAGCGTGGCGGTGGAATGCTTCGGCATTGTGGGAATGGCCATTGTTAATGTAAAAGACGGACTGGTACGTCTCCTGAAGAGGGACAGCCTGGAGCGCGGGCTCAGCATTCGCATTGAGGAGAACAAGATTTCCATTGATTTTCATGTGATTGTTTCTTACGGCGTCAGCATCTCAGCGGTTGCGGACAATCTGTTCGGTAACGTAAAATACCGGGTGGAAGAATTCACAGGCATGGAGGTAGAGAAGATCAACATGTTTGTGGAAGGCGTAAGAGTGATTGATTAAGGAGGAGCTACCGGTGAATACAAATACAATAGATGCGTCTCTATGCGCGAAAATGTTTTTGGCAGGAGCGAAAAATCTCGAATCGAAAAAAGAATGGATTAACGAACTGAACGTATTTCCGGTCCCTGACGGCGATACGGGAACGAATATGACCATGACGATAATGTCTGCGGCCAGAGAGGTGGCGGCTCTTTCCGACGTGAACATGGAGACGCTTTCCAAGGCGATTTCTTCCGGATCCCTCCGGGGCGCGAGAGGAAATTCCGGCGTGATCCTTTCTCAGCTGTTCCGCGGGTTCTGCAAGGTGATCCGCAGCGAGAAGGAGATTACTTCGCCGGTGCTGGCGGCTTCCCTGCAGAAGGCGGTGGAGACTGCCTACAAGGCGGTTATGAAGCCTAAGGAAGGAACCATCCTTACGGTGGCCAAAGGAGCGGCGGAGGAAGCGGTGGCTATTCTGGAGGAGAATCCGGATGCGGAGCTGGATTTCATGCTTTCGCGGATCATTGAAAAGGCGGAGGCGGTTCTGGCCAGGACGCCGGAGATGCTTCCGGTGCTCAAGGAAGCCGGCGTGGTAGACTCCGGCGGACAGGGTCTCGTGCAGGTGCTCAAGGGCGCTTACGACGGATTCCTTGGAAAAGAGATCGACTACTCCCTGGAGGAGACCGGAGCTTCCGCGAAAACAGAAGCAAAAGACCGGGAAGCAGCCCCGGCGGAGATTCGGTTCGGCTATTGTACGGAATTCATTATTCTGCTGGAAAAGCGCTTCCTGGGGGAAGACGAGCAGGAGTTTAAGACGTATCTGGAATCTCTGGGAGATTCGATTGTGGTAGTCTCCGATGAGGAGCTGGTAAAGGTTCACGTGCATACGAACGATCCGGGCCTTGCCATCCAGAAGGCGCTGACGTACGGATCCCTCACCAAAATCAAGATCGACAATATGAGAGAGGAACACCAGGAGAAGGTGATCCGGGAGGCGGAGAAAAAGCAGGCGGAAGAGAAGAAGGCCCAGGAGCCGCCCAAGGAGACCGGTTTTATCGCCGTTACCATCGGAACGGGAATCGGCGAAGTGTTCCGGGACCTTGGCGTGGATTACCTGATTGAGGGCGGACAGACCATGAACCCCAGTACGGAAGACATGCTGAAGGCCATTGACGCGGTGACCGCGAAGAATATTTTTATTTTCCCCAACAATAAGAACATTATCCTGGCCGCGAACCAGGCCAGGTCCATGACGGAGGACAAGAATATTATTGTAATTCCCACCAAGACGGTTCCCCAGGGAATCACGGCGATCGTGAATTACGTGGCGGACAAGTCGCCGGAAGAAAACGCCGCCGTTATGGAAGAAGAGATCAACCGCGTAAAGACGGGACAGCTGACCTACGCGGTGCGGGATACCCACATCGACGATAAGGTCATCCATGCCGGGGACATTATGGGCGTAGGCGACCATGAGATCCTGGCAGTGGGCAAGGAGCTGGATCCGGTGGCGGAAGAGACGGTTCGCCTTATGGTGGACGAGGATTCCGAGCTGATCAGCATTTACTACGGGGAAGATATGAGAGAGGAAGAGGCGCAGCAGCTGAGAGACCGGATCGAGGAGCTCTATCCGGACTGCGATGTGGAACTCAATTACGGGGGCCAGCCTATTTACTACTATATCATCTCTGTGGAGTGATCGCATGAAGGGAGACAACAGGCTGGATTCCCTGAAAGGAGTCGGAGAGAAAACAAAGCAGATCTTCGAGAAGGCCGGAATCGGGACGCTGGATCAGCTTCTGGCCTATTATCCAAGGCGATACGACTCTTTTGAGGAACCGATAAAAATCAGTGAACTGAGGGAAGGTGAGACAGCAGCGGTGCGCGGCTGTCTCACTGCGCCTTTAAGCGGACGCCATGTGCGGGGGCTTTCCATCCTATCCGGAGTCGTGAAGGATGAAAGCGGAAGAGTTTCCGTTGTCTGGTTTAATATGCCGTATTTGCGGAATACCATACAGGCGGGGAAACCCCGCGTGTTCAGAGGAAGGGTAAAAAGAAAGGGAGGACAGCTGGTTCTGGAGCAGCCCGCCCTTTACGAGGAGGAAGCGTACGCGGCTCTTGGCAGGAGACTTTCTCCCGTGTACGCGCTGTCCGGAAATCTTACCAATAAAATGATCGTCAAGGCGGTAAGCCAGGCTCTGGAGGAAAGGGAGCTTGTCAGGGAATATCTGCCGGAGGAGATCCGCCGCAGATACCATCTGGCGGAGTATAATTTCGCTCTGGAGCAGATTCATTTCCCGGAGGATTCCGGAAAGCTTCTCCTGGCCAGAAACCGTCTGGTGTTTGACGAGTTCTTTTTCTTTCTGCTGCAGCTGCGCAGGCTTCGCCAGAGCCGGGAAAAAGAAAAGAACGCCTTCAAAATCCCGCCCTCTTCCTGGGTGAACAGGATTTTATCCTCCCTTCCCTACGAGCTTACCAACGCTCAGAAAAAAGTCTGGAAGGATCTGGAGCGGGAATTTCAGGGAGAGACCGCGGCGGCCAGGCTGATCCAGGGAGACGTGGGATCCGGAAAAACCATTCTGGCCTTCCTCGCCCTGATCGCGGCGGCGGAGGCAGGTATGCAGGGGGCTTTGATGGCGCCCACGGAGGTACTGGCCAGGCAGCATTTTCAAAGCCTGTCCAGACTTCTGGAGGAGAACCGGCTGCCGGTCCGGGCCGTTCTCCTGACCGGTTCCATGAAAGCGGGAGAACGCAGGGACGCCTACGAAAAAATCGCCTCCGGGGAGGCGGCGGTGATTGTCGGAACCCATGCGCTGATCCAGGAGAAGGTGGTCTATCAGAACCTGGCGCTGGTCATTACCGACGAACAGCACCGGTTCGGCGTAAGGCAGAGGGAAACGCTTTCCAAGAAAGGAAAAACGCCCCACACCATTGTGATGAGCGCTACGCCCATCCCAAGAACGCTGGCGGTGATTCTGTACGGCGATCTGGATATTTCCGTGATTGATGAAATGCCGGCCAGCCGGATTCCGGTGAAAACCTGCGTGGTGGATACGGGCTACCGAAAAAAGGCGTACCTTTTTTTGGAGAAGGAGATCCGTCTCGGCCATCAGGCGTACGTGATCTGCCCCATGGTGGAAGAGAGCGAAGCCATGGAGGGAGAAAATGTCCTGGATTACACCAAACGTCTGCGTGAGGCGCTGCCGGAATGGATTCAGATTGATTTTCTTCACGGAAAAATGAAGCCGGAGGAGAAGAATCAGCGGATGGAGCGGTTCCTGCGAAAGGAAATTCAGGTGCTGGTCTCCACGACGGTGATTGAAGTGGGCGTAAACGTACCGAACGCCACGGTTATGATGATCGAAAACGCGGAGCGGTTTGGGCTGGCACAGCTTCACCAGCTTAGGGGAAGAGTGGGAAGAGGGAAGGACGCTTCCTACTGTATCCTGGTCTACGGCACAAAGGGAAAGCAGATCGAAGAACGCCTTTCCATTCTCCGGGATTCCAACGACGGATTTGAGATCGCCAACCGGGACCTGAAGCTGCGGGGGCCGGGAGATCTTTTCGGAGTGCGTCAGAGCGGAATGATGGAATTTTCCTTAGCGGACATCTATGCCGACGCGGGACTTCTTCAAAAGGCCAACGAGGCGGCAGGGGAACTGTATGCCGAAGATCCGGGCCTTGAGCGGGAGGAACACCGCGATTTGAGAAGAAAATTTGAGGCAATTGTGAAAAATCAGGCGGATTCTGTTAACTTATAGGGAAATACAACGTTTGTGTTTCGGAAAATACTTGCATATTCCTTCATTTTGTTATATGATGCATCTGACTGAAATAGAATAGACTTGCATAGGAAGAAGAAGTTTTTGTTTTAGTTAAGGAGGAATTATTATGAAAAGAGCAGTGAAGGAAACCGAGAAGCCGGCAGTGAAGACAGCTCCTGTGGCAGCGGCAAAGGAGACGGCGGTTGAGAAGAGCGAGGCCGTGAAGACGGTGGCAAAAGCTGCTGAGAAGACGGTGAAGGCTGCGGAGAAGACCGTAAAGGAAGCGGCCAAGAAAGTAGAAGCCGTAAAGGAAGAGACCAAGAAGACGGTGGCCAAGGCTGCGGAGAAGAAGACCGCGACGGAGAAAAAAGCCGTGAAAGAGACCGTATATCTTCAGTATATGGGCAAGGAAGTCGACAAGGACGATCTGATGAAGCAGATTAAGGAAATCTGGACCAAGCAGATGAAGAAGAAAGTAGGCGAGATGAAGTCTGTGACTCTTTATCTGAAGCCGGAAGAGAATAAAGTTTACTATGTGGTAAACGGAGACGTTACCGGAAGCCTGGAGATCTAATCCGATTCCTTTGTTTTTCTGATACAGCAATTTCCAGTTTATTAAACGTCGGCCTGCGCATACTAGGAGTGCAGTAAAGAACTGCAGCGTACGACAAACGAAAAACGGAAAAGAAGAAAAACAAAGGAGGCGTTTTATATGTCAAATCGTTCATCTAACACAACTGCCGTACCGGAAGCGAAAACCGCTATGGACCGTTTCAAATTTGAAGTGGCCAGCGAGCTGGGAGGACCCCTCACCCAGGGATACAACGGAAACCTGACGTCCAGACAGAACGGATCTGTGGGCGGATATATGGTGAAGAAAATGATCGAAGCCCAGGAGAGACAGATGTCCGGAGCGAACCAGATGCCCGGAACCGGCAACACGCAGATGTAACTTAAAACGTTCAGCGAAAGGCTGCCGCACGCTTGGCGAACCAGGCGCGCGGCGGCCTTTTTAAAAAATTTTTTCTGTGGTTCAAAACGTCTGAATATTTTGATCATAAGGCGGATATCCTTCTGGATAGAAAAAACTTTTTGGTATTATTGATAAAAAAAGTGAAAATGTATTTGCTTTTTTGGAAAGTTTTGCTATAATGAAACTATACATGGCCAGGAGGGGTTGATGCCGAATGAATATTGGGTTTATTGCCCATAACAGCAAAAAGACACTGATAGAGAATTTCTGCCTTGCTTATAAATACATTTTATCGAAACATACGTTGTTTGCCACAGGCATCACCGGAAGAAAGATTGAGGAGGTAACGAACCTCAAGGTATACAAATTCCTCCCCGGCAGCGTGGGCGGCGATAAGCAGTTTATGAATATGATTGAGCGAAACTGCATGGATATGGTGATTTTCTTTTACAATCCGATTATTACGAGCCCCAACGCGCCGGACATTTTCGCGATCTCCAGATGCTGCGATCAGTACAACATTCCTATCGCTACGAACATTGCTACGGCAGAGTCGCTGGTACTTGGCCTTGCCAGAGGCGATTTGGACTGGAGGCTGAATATCCGTTCAGATGAAATTTAAAAGCTTGGAAGGAGCCGGATCCCCTAAGACAGGAGATCCGGTTTTTTTAAGAAAAACTAGGGCAAATTGCGGTATTGACATCTTTTGCGGAAAAAATTATAATGAACCAGAATGATTTTGTAAAGGACGGAGACATGCGAGTAATAGCGGGAACGGCCAGGCGGCTTCCGTTGAAGACCCTTGAGGGACGGGATACGAGACCGACTACGGACCGGATCAAAGAGACACTTTTTAATATTCTTCAAAACGACATCTACGGATGCAGATTTCTGGATCTGTATGCGGGCAGCGGCGCCATCGGCATTGAAGCCCTGAGCAGGGGCGCCGAGCGCGCGGTCTTTATTGAACAGAAGAAAGAGGCGGCTTCCTGCATTCGGGAGAATCTTCGCTTTACCCACCTGGAGGACCGGGGAGAAGTTCTGGTCTGCGATGTGCTGGACGGGCTGAACCGTCTTCAGGGACGGGAGCCTTTTCACATCCTTTTTCTGGATCCGCCTTACGGACAGGGAGAGGAGCGAAGGGTGCTGGAGTATCTTGCCCGGAGAAATCCTTCCTTCGTGGACGATGATACGCTGATCCTGGTGGAAGCGGCGAAGAAGACGGATTTTGGTTATCTTCCTTCCCTTGGCCTGGAGGCCTTCCGGGTGAAGGAATATAAGACGAATATGCATGTCTTTATCCGGCGGAAAGAGCAGGCGAACGAATGAAACGAGCAGTGTATCCCGGAAGTTTCGATCCGGTGACCAAAGGACATCTGGATATTATTACCCGCGCCGCGGCGCTGGTGGATGAGCTTGTGGTGGGCGTCCTGAATAATAATGCAAAATCCCCGTTGTTTTCTGTGGAAGAACGTGTTAATATGATAAAAGATGTGACAGAAGATCTCCCCAATGTGCGTGTGGAGGCCTTCAGTGGTCTTTCCGTGGATTTTGTTAAGAAATGCCAGGCGAGTTTTATTGTGAGAGGACTTCGTGCGGTTACTGATTTTGAGTATGAGCTCCAGATGGCGCAGACGAACCGCAGCATTGACCACGACATTGACACGATCTTTTTTACTACGGAGCTGAATTATGCCTATATCAGTTCTACCATAGCCAAAGAGGTGGCGTTTTACGGTGGGGATATCTCAGGTTTCGTGCCGGAGAAGATTATGGAGCGCGTTTTGCGGCGCGCGGCCGCCGCGAGGCAGAGAGAAAACTAAGAACAAGGAGAGAATACATTATGAGCAGCAGAATTGAGCAGATTATTGAAGAGATTGAAGAGTTTGTGGACAGCTGTAAGTTTCAGCCGCTGTCGTCTACCAAGATCGTGGTAAACAAGGAGGAGCTTGAGGAGCTGTTGAGAGAGCTCCGTATGAAGACGCCGGATGAGATTAAGCGGTATCAGAAGATCATCAGCAATAAGGACGCGATTCTGGAGGATGCTCAGTCAAAAGCGGACAGCATCATCGCGGACGCCCAGGCGCAGGCCCAGAAAATCGTCAGCGAAAGCGAAGTCATGCAGATTGCCGTGGCGCAGTCCAATCAGCTGATTGACCAGACCAACGCCCAGGCGCAGGAGATCCTGGACAAGGCGACGGAGGATTCCAACAACATCCGCATGAGCGCCATCCGCTATACCGATGAGATGCTGGAGAATCTGGAAAAGATTATGAGCCATACCATCGA
>CALWMW010000198.1 GCA_944382085.1 uncultured Lachnospiraceae bacterium
GATGGGAATCTCTTTTGTCGTAGGGATTGTTATGGGGATTCTGATTGACGCCATGCCCACCTTTAAGCGGTGTATTTATCCCATTCTGGTGGTAACTCAGACGGTGCCCACCATTGTGCTGGCGCCCATTTTTATCATTTATCTGGGGTTCGGATACGCGCCCAAGATCCTGACGGTCGTTCTCATGTGTTTTTTCCCTATTGTGGTAAGCTTCAGCGACGGCCTGGGGCAGATGGACCAGGGATATCTGAACCTTGTGAAGACGTATGGAGGAAGCCGGATTCAGCTTTACCGCATCGTAAAAATCCCATCCGCTATGATTTCCCTTCTCTCCGGACTGAAGGTGGCGGCGACTTACAGCATCAGCGGAGCCGTGGTGGGAGAGTGGATTGCCTCCCAAAGCGGCCTTGGGTATTATCTGATCCGGGCGAAGAACAGCTATATGCTGGACGATGTGTTTGCCTGCGTTCTCATGATTATTCTATTAAGCCTGATGATGAACGGGCTTGTGAAAGCTTTCTCCTGGGCGGCGCTTCCCATGGAACGGAGAAGAAAAAAAGGAAGAAATAAAAAAGAAGGAAATTCAGGTGAAAGCCGGAATTTTAAATAAAAGAAAAGAGGAGACAGAATATGAAAAGAAGAAGGATGCTGACGGCGGCTCTTATGACGGCGGCTGCCCTGGCAGCGGCTGCGGGAATCACAGCCTCTGCGGAAGAAGAAGCAAAAAAAGTTACGGTAATTCTGGATTATACCCCGAATACCAACCATACCGGCATGTATGTGGCCCTGGACAAAGGATATTATGAGGAAGAGGGGCTGGAGGTAGAGATTATTGAGCCTACGGACGGAGCTACGGCCACGCTTATCGCACAGGGGAAAGGTACCTTCGGCGTTGCCTACCAGGAAGACGTGACCATTGCCCTTACCTCAGAGGATCCTCTTCCGGTAAAAGCCATCGCTACGATCATCCAGCACAACACCTCCGGGTTCGTAACTCTGGCAGACAGCGGAATCGAGTCCCCGAAGGATTTTGAGGGAAAGACTTACGCCGGATGGGGCGGACCGGGGGAATCGGCGGTTCTGGAGGCCTGCATGACGCAGGAGGGCGCGGATTTTTCCAAACTGAACGTTGTGATCTCCGACGGAACCGGGTTTGAGGCTCTGGGAAAGAGCTGCGACATCATGTGGTTTTTTGAAGCCTGGGACAGCATCATCGCGGACATGAACGGGTGCGAGCTGAATTATATGGCCTGCCGCGACCTGGATGAGCGCTTGGACTATTATACGCCCATCCTCATTACCAGCGATTCCGTGATTGAGTCGGATCCGGAACTGGTGAGAGCGTTTCTGCGGGCAACCGAGAAGGGCTACCAGGATACGATGGCGGATCCCCAGGGGGCGGCCGAGATCCTTTCCGCCCATGCCCCCAACTATGATCTGGAGATGCTGAAGCGCTCCCAGGAATACCTGGCTGATAAGTTTATGGAAGATACGGATACCTGGGGCTGGATGAAGGACGAGGTATGGGACAACTATTCCGCTTTTCTTCAGGAGTATGGAATCATTGAAGAAGCCCTTCCGGCGGATCAGTGCTATACCAACGAATTCCTTCCTCAGTAACGGAAAGGGATGAGAAGGGAAGTATGGAACTTACGGTAAACAATCTCAGCTACGCCTATGGAGAACAGAGGGTGCTCCGGGAGCTTTCCTTTCACGTGGGAGACGGAGAATTCGTCAGCATTCTCGGACCTTCCGGCTGCGGAAAATCCACCCTCCTCAATGTGCTGGCCGGAATCCTTTCTCCTCAGGGGGGAGAAGTCCGCATCGACAAAGTCCCCGTGTCGGGAATCGACGGACGGCTTGCCTATATGCCTCAGAACGATCTTTTGCTTCCCTGGAAGACGATTCTGGACAACGTGTGTCTCTATGGGGAAATCCACCATCGCAAGAAAGAGATGAGAGAACAGGCGAGAGTGCAGATGAAGCGCTTCGGCCTGGGCGGATGCGAAGACAAATATCCTACAGAGCTCTCCGGGGGAATGCGGCAGCGGGCGGCCTTCCTTAGGACAACGCTGTGCGAAGCCGGGATCTATCTCCTGGACGAGCCCTTCGGCGCGCTGGACGTGATTACCAGAGGAGAGATGCAGGACTGGCTGAAAGATCTTTGCACCAAGCTGAAGAAAACCCTCCTTCTGGTAACCCACGATACGGACGAAGCCATTTATCTTTCAGACCGGATTCTGATTCTGGGCGCTCCGGGGGCGGGCATATTAAAAGAGATTACGGTGAAGGCCGAAAACCGCACCAGAGAATGGCTCTATGAACAGGGAGGTCTCCGGGCGGAAATTCACAGAATCATAAAGGGAGAGAACACATGATAGATCTGCACGCTCATCTGGCCGGAATGGAAGAAAACGGGAAAGATATTTCCCCGGAAGGACAAAAAGAACTGGATTTGCGGCGGGAAGCCGGGATTCTTACCTGCTTTTGCGGGGAAACGCCAGCGCAGTGGGAGCTTCTGAAAAAAATCGCCAACAGGGATCACGTGCTTTTGAGCTTTGGAATCCATCCCTGGTACGCGGACCGGTATGAAGTGCAAAGCTGGCGGCAGGAATGGTCTTTTTGCTCCATTCTCGGCGAGATCGGCCTGGATTCCGTGTGGTGTGAGGTTCCCTTAAAGCTCCAGGAAAAACAGTTTCAAAACCAGCTTCAGATCGCGGCGGATCTGAAAAAACCGGTGCTTCTTCATACGAAAGGACAGGAGAAGCGGATCGGAGAGATGATAAAGGACTTTCCGGGAAAGGTATGCGTTCACTGGTATTCCGGAGAAGAAAAAGATCTGGAACCCTTTCTTTTAAAAGACTGCTACTTTACCCTGGGTCCGGACACCGCTTTGCTGTGCGGGAAGGGGGACGCCGCGCGGAAGAGGCTGCTGAAGGAAGCGCCCGGAACGCGTCTCTTTCTTGAGACAGACGGAATCGGCGCGGTAGCCTGGGCTTTTGGGAAAGAAGAGATGGAGCTTTCCAGACTGCCCGTTGTCCTAAAAGAAAATCTGGAGTGCGCGGCCTTTCAGAAAGGCCTCACTCCAGATCAGATGGAACGGCAGATGGAGGAAAACCTCCGGGAATTTTTGAAATCTTAACAAGGCTGGGACTTTTCGATCTTCACTAGGCGGCTGGTGCCAAGGCGGGAAGCTCCCAGCTTTATAAAGGTTTCTCCGTCCTCAAAGGAAGAAATTCCTCCGGCTGCTTTGATCTTTACCCCAGGTCCGATGTGCTCGGCAAAAAGCTTTACATCCTCGAAGGTGGCGCCGCCGGTGGAAAATCCTGTGGAGGTTTTGATAAAATCCGCGCCTGCTTCCGTTACCAGCTCGCACATGCGGATTTTTTCCTCCTGCGTCAGAAGACAGGTTTCCACGATGACCTTCAGGATTTTATCCCCGCAGGCTTTCTTCAGCTCCTGGATTTCCTCCCGGATCAGATCGTATTTTTTATCCTTGAGAGCGCCTACCCAGATCACCATATCGATCTCGTCGGCTCCGTTTTCCAGCGCTTCCCTGGTCTCAAAAACCTTTGAAGCGGTGGTGCTGTAGCCGTTTGGAAAGCCAACGACGGTGCAGACCGCCATCCGGTCCTTCACATAGTCCTTCGCCTGTTTGACATAGCAGGGAGGGATGCAGACGGAAGCCGTATGATAGCGCACCGCGTCGTCGCAGAGAGCCTGGATCTCTTCCCAGGTGGCTGTCTGGGAAAGCAGGGTATGGTCTACCCTGGACAAAATTTCAGAATGATTCATAAAGGCCGTACTCCTTTCTTTTTTCTTTCTATATTATACAGGGACGAAAGGGGAGCTGTCAATCAAGGGAGTTCCCCTCCCAGGAAACTTATGGGAAATAAAAAAATCGCCCTCAGGCGATTTCAGAAAATCGGGGCAACAGGATTTGAACCTGCGACCTCACGGCCCCCAGCCGTGCGCGCTACCAAGCTACGCCATACCCCGCAACAAAAAATAGTATATATGATTTCTCCCAAAAAGTAAAGTACTTTTTTAAAAATTTTATATCAGGCCCGGTGCAGCCCCCGGAATTCCGACGGGGTACATCCCTTCATAAGCTTAAACATACGGACAAAGGCGGAGAGGCTGGAGAATCCGCAGGAAAAGGCTACGTCTGTGATGCTGGCCGAGGGATCCACCAGGAGCTGCTCCGCCCGCAGCATCCGTTTCTGATTCAGATATTTGTAAAAAGAAACGTTGGTAAACTGCTTAAACAGCCGGGTAAAATGGTATTTGCTGAAGCCGCTCAGATCGGCCACCATATCCAGCGTGAGATTCTCGGTGCAGTGGTCGCTGATGTAGCTGCAGATGTTCATAAATTTTTCAATGTATTCCTGCTGCTTTCCCTGGGAAGCGTGAAAATGCGTCTGGGTGTGATTGCGGTTCCTGGCGATCAGCGTGAGGATTCTCAGAAGCCGGGAGTAGAAGGCCGCTTCGTAGAGGGGCGGCTGCTGCCGGTATTCTTCCGCGATCTCCAGAAGCATCTGGCGAATCTCTTCGTAGATGTCCGGAAAGGTCTCTTTCGTAAGAAGCAGAGCCGGTGAAAAAAAGGTCAGAACCGAATCCACTCCCTTGATGGAGGAAACGGAAGCCAGTTCCGCCTGGAAGATACAGCGTCTCCCCTGAACGGCAGGAAGACGATGCAGCACGCCGGGACAGATGAAGATGATATCGCCCTCCGACAGACGGCAGCTGTTTCCGTTGTATTCTACAAAATATTCATTTTCCAAAGGCAGGATGATCTCAATGGCGGTATGCCAGTGAGGGGGATACTCTTCGTAAGCGTGATTGTCGTGTACCAGCACGTTTGTATTGTCCCGGTAGCTTACCGTTTCGTGGATTCCCTTGAGATTCTTGATCATGGCGATTTCTTCCCCTGCCTTTCTTCCTCTTAGAATAAAATAATTGCGGTTCTCTGTCAAACACATTTTAAAAAAAATCTGTTTCCAGGAAGAAAACTGTACAATAACTCCAACAAAATCCGGGAATCCAAACAGAACTTGTAAATATGGACAAAACAGAAAAGCAAGATTTGAGTGTTCCTGGGCAAGAATTGTAATGAGGAAGCGCGCGGAATCTGATATAGTAAAATCAGTAAAGTTTGCAAAGAAAAACCATGACTGTGTTAGAAGGAGGATAAAAATGGACCGGAAAGAAGCGAGAAGCAGAGCGGAAGCGCTGGTATCCAAAATGAAGCTGGAGGAGAAGGTTACGCAGCTTAGATACGATTCTCCGGCGATTGACCGGCTGGGAATCCCGGCGTACAACTGGTGGAACGAGGCGCTTCACGGAGTGGCCAGAGCAGGAACCGCCACCAGCTTCCCCCAGGCGATTGCTCTGGGAGCCACCTTTGATGAAGAGCTGATCGGAGAGATCGCGGCGGCGATTGCCGAGGAAGGACGGGCGAAATACAACGCCTATTCAGAATACGGAGACCGGGATATTTACAAAGGGCTTACCTTCTGGTCTCCCAATGTAAATATTTTCCGGGATCCCAGGTGGGGCAGAGGCCAGGAGACGTACGGAGAGGATCCTTACCTTTCCGGAAGACTGGGAACCAGATTTGTCAAAGAACTGCAGGGAGACGGTCCGGTGATGAAAGCCGCCGCCTGCGCGAAGCACTTCGCGGTTCACTCCGGGCCGGAAGCGATCCGCCACGAGTTCAACGCGGAAGCGTCTCCCAAGGACCTGTATGAAACGTATCTTCCGGCTTTTGAGTCTCTGGTCAAAGAGGGACAGGTGGAAGCGGTGATGGGCGCTTACAACCGTACCAACGGCGAGCCCTGCTGTGGAAGCAAACTGCTGATCCAGGATATTCTCCGCGGGGAATGGGGATTTGAAGGACATTACGTTTCGGACTGCTGGGCGATTAAGGATTTCCATGAGAATCATAAGGTTACGAAGGACGCCAAGGAGTCGGCGGCTCTGGCCATCAATATGGGATGCGATCTGAACTGCGGAGATACCTTCCGCCATCTGTGGGAGGCGTTCCAGGCAGGACTGGTAACGGAAGAGACCATTACCGAGGCAGTGGTTCGCCTGTACACCACCAGATTCCTTCTCGGCCTTTTTGACGAGACGGAATTTGACGAGATCCCCTATGAAACCGTGGAATGCCGGGAGCATCTGGAACTGTCCTGCCGCGCGGCCTGCGAGGGAACGGTACTTTTGAAAAACAACGGAATTCTCCCCCTGAAAAAGGAGGAGATCAAAACCATCGGCGTCATCGGTCCCAACGCCAACAGCCGCGCCGCGCTGATCGGCAATTATCATGGTACCTCTTCCGAATATATTACAATTCTGGAAGGCATTCAGCGCTACGTGAAGGATCAGGTTCGGGTGCTGTATTCCGAAGGAAGCGATATCCGGGAAAATCGTGTGGAGCATCTGGCCATGGAGAACGACCGCCTTTCGGAAGCCATGATCGTGGCGGAACACAGCGACGTAGTCGTTCTGGTTGTGGGTCTTAACGAAACCCTAGAGGGGGAAGAAGGGGACGCCGGAAACAGCTACGCCTCCGGAGACAAGGAAAGCCTGGAGCTTCCCGGTTCTCAGCTGGCGCTTATGAAGGCGATGGCGGAGACGGGAAAGCCGGTGATTCTCTGTCTTATGGCAGGAAGCGACATCGATCTGTCTTTTGCGGAGGAACATTTTGACGCAATCCTCCAGTTCTGGTATCCGGGAGCCAGAGGCGGTGAGGCGGCAGCCAAAATCCTCTTTGGAGAAGTGTCTCCCTCCGGAAAGCTCTGCGTGACCTTTTACAACAGCCTGGAAGAGCTTCCGGATTTCACGGATTACTCCATGAAAGGAAGAACCTACCGTTATCTGGAAGGAGAGGCTCAGTACCCCTTCGGCTACGGTCTGACGTATGGAAAGGTGGAAGTGACCCGCGCTTCCCTTTCGGAAGGGGAACCTCGCAGCATAGAGGTGGTATGCCAAAATCTGGGAGAACGGGACACCCAGGAGGTTCTGCAGATTTATGTGGAAAACCTGGATTCTCCCTGGGCGCCCCTTCATCCCCGTCTCTGCGGATTTGCCAGAGTAAACGTAAAGGCCAAAGAGGAAGTGGTTTCCCAGGTGGCTCTGGATCCCTATACCTTCACGGTAATCAATGACGAAGGAAAACGCGTTCAGGACGGGAAGCGGTTCCGCTTTTATGCCGGATGCAGCCAGCCGGATCCCGTCAGCTGCCATCTTACGGGAACGAAACCGGTGACGGTGGAGGTTCAACTGGACTGACCGGAGGGAATGGATATGACGTTTCAGGAAAGAAAACTAGGCTTCTCAAAGCCGTGCAGCCAGTCGGAAAAGCGGTAATACAGAAGATAGATCACGGTGCTGATGGCCCAGGTAAGGGGATACGCCCAGAAAATATAGTCCAGATCCTGTACGATCCGCATCACGACGGTAATGTAGGCGATCCGGAATACGCACCAGACGGCCATCATGATAAACATGGGCACAAAGGCTTTTCCCGCGCCTCTGCATACGGCAGCCACCGCGTGGGAGAGCGCCATGAGGCAGTAGAACAGGGCGACGATGTGCGCCTGGCGCACTCCGATGGCGATGACTTCCCGGCTGTCAGTAAAAAGCTTCATAAGAACCGGAGAAAACAGATAGATGCCAACGCCGATCAGTTCGGCAAGGAGCACCGCGGAAAGGATCCCGAACCGGGATCCTTTTTTTGCCCGGTCATACTTCCTTGCGCCCAGGTTCTGGCTGGTAAAGGTGGTCAGAGCCATGGTGAAGCTGGTAACCGGCAGAAAGGCAAAGCCTTCAATCTTGGCATAGGAGCCGTAGGCGGCCATGGCCAGCTTGCCGAAGGCGTTGATGTTGGTCTGAATGATGACGTTGGCCAGGCCGATGACGGAGTTCTGGATCCCGGAGGGGAGGCCGAAGCGAAGGATTTCCCGGAGCATTCTGGGGTCGATGCCCATTTTCTTCAACTGCAGCTGATAAATCGTTCCTTTCTTGCTCAGATGGATCAGACACAGGATGACGCTTACCGCCTGGGAGATCGTAGTCGCCGCGGCCGCGGACCAGACGCCCCAGTGGAAGACTGCTACGAACAGAAGATCCAGGACAATATTCAAAAGAGAGGAAAGGATCAGGTAATACAGAGGCCTTCGGCTGTCGCCCATGGCGCTCATAATATCTTTGCAGAAATTGTATTCCACAACGGCCAGGACGCCGAGAAAATAATAGCGGAAGTATTCTACCGCCTGGGGCATCACGTCGGGGTCCGTATCCATCCAGCGCAGGAAGGTCGGGGTAAAAGCCACGCCTACGACGGTAAGAAAGATCCCGCAGATCAGTCCCAGAGTAACCGTCGTGTGGATCGCCCTGGAGACCCGATCCCGGTCGCCAGCTCCGAAATATCTTGAGATGACGACGCCGGCGCCCAGAGAGGTTCCGGAGAAAAAGCTGATCATAAGAAAGATCAGCGTGCCGGAGGAGCTCACAGCCGCCAGGGCCTCGGTTCCCAGAAATCGCCCGACAATCAGGGAATCCGCCGTGTTATAAAGCTGCTGAAAAACCTGACTCAAAAAAATAGGAAGAGCAAAGGCCAGTATGATCCCATAGGGATTTCCTTCCGTCATTCGCTTTACCGTACCGTCTGTATTCATCCTTCCGCCTCCATGGTATGTTTTGTTTTTTTTTATCTTATCACCGGGCAGAATCCTTTTCAAGCGTGTTCCTAAGATTCCTCCCCAACAGAAAGTGTTGACAAACGCTTTGAAAATATGGTATGGTAAGAACAGCCGAAATGAAGAGAAATGCGAAGAAGGGGACCAGTACATATGGATTCTGCTTTCAGAGAGGCGTCGGAAGGTGCGAGACGCCAGAGATGAGATGTGGAACTCACCCCGGAGCAGCTGCCTGAAATCCGGATCCGGAGAGTAGGCGCAGACGGGATCCCGGCCGTTAAGAGGGAAGGGTATCAAGGAACCGGGTTCCTTCGTATCCGCAGAGCGTATGAGTCATCATAAATGAGAGTGGTACCGCGAAAGGTATTTGAATCTTCCGTCTCTCAGGCAGAATTGCCTGAGAGGCTTTTTTTGTTTCATAGGGAACGGTTTTAAAAAAGGCTTCGCGGCTTCACGAAACGGTAAAAAGGAGAAGAAAAGGAGACGAAGAGTATGATGGACTGCAAAAAGTATAAGAGACAGTATTTTATGCCCCCGGTAACCTGTATGGACTGGGCGAAAAAGGACTATGTGGATCACGCGCCGATCTGGTGCAGCGTGGATCTGCGGGACGGCAATCAGGCCCTGGTAGTCCCCATGTCTCTGGAGCAGAAGCTGAATTTCTTTAAACTTCTTGTGAAGATCGGATTTAAGGAGATTGAAGTAGGGTTTCCGGCCGCCTCGGATACGGAATACAATTTCCTGCGTGCGCTGATTGAACAGGATCTGATTCCGGACGACGTAACCATCCAGGTGCTTACCCAGGCCAGGGATCACATCATCCGCAAGACCTTTGAGGCGCTGAAGGGAGTAAAGAACGCCATTGTCCATGTATACAATTCCACTTCTCTGGCCCAGAGGGAGCAGGTGTTCGCTAAGTCAAAAGAGGAGATTCTCAAAATCGCCGTAGACGGAGCGAAGCTTCTGAAGGAGCTGGCTTTGGAGGAAGGCGCGGATTACCGCTTTGAATACAGCCCGGAGAGCTTCACCGGCACGGAAGTGGAGTACGCGCTGGAGGTCTGCAACGCTGTGCTGGACGTATGGCAGCCTACGGCGGAGAAGAAGGCGATTATCAATCTTCCCAGTACGGTACAGCTTTCCATGCCCCATGTTTACGCCAGCCAGATCGAGTATATGAGCCAAAACCTGAAGTACCGGGACAATGTAATCCTTTCCCTGCATCCCCATAACGACAGAGGCTGCGGAATTTCCGACGCTGAGATGGGAATTCTCGCCGGAGCCGACCGGATCGAGGGAACGCTGTTCGGAAACGGAGAGCGCACCGGAAACGTGGATATCGTTACGCTGGCCCTGAATATGTACTCCCAGGGCGTGGATCCCTGCCTGGACTTTTCCGATATGGTGTCCGTATCGGAGGCTTACGAGGAGTACACCGGAATGCAGATCAATGAGAGAAGCCCCTACAGCGGCGCGCTGGTATTCGCGGCGTTTTCCGGTTCCCATCAGGACGCCATCGCAAAAGGTATGAAGTACCGGGAGGATCACGGCAGCCAGCAGTGGACGGTTCCTTACCTTCCCATCGATCCCCACGATATCGGGCGTTCCTATGACGCGGACGTGATCCGGATCAACAGCCAGTCCGGAAAGGGCGGCGTGGGTTATATCCTGGAGCAGCATTACGGCCTGAAGCTTCCCAAGAAGATGAGAGAGGCGATGGGCTACGTTGCCAAGGGAGTATCCGACGAGCTGCATAAAGAACTGATGCCGGAAGAAATCTTCCGTCTCTTCAAGGAGAAGTTCGAGAACATTACCGTTCCCTACCGCATCGAGGAAGTACACTTCAAGCAGCACAACGGTATTATCGCCGAGGTTACGGCGGTCTATGACGGAAAGAAGAACGTAATCATCGCGTCCGGAAACGGACGTCTGAACGCGGTAAACAACGCCCTCAAGCGCCACTTCCGTCTGGAGTACGACCTGGTTACGTACGAAGAGCACGCCCTGGAGCGCAGTTCCAGCTCCCGCGCCATCGCTTACGTGGGAATCCAGGATAAGGAAGGAAACCTTCACTGGGGCGCCGGCCTGGACGTGGATATCATCCGTGCTTCCATCGACGCGCTTCTTACCGCAGTGAACCATATGGTTACCCACAAACAGTCCTGAGAAAAATAAAAAAGAACGGGAGCAGACGTCAGAGAGAAGACGTCTGCTCTTTTTAAAACAAACGAAACATATTACACATCTGTTAAAAATCTGCAAAATCCATCAAAATTCAACAAAAAATACCGCGTAATATCGAAATGTGTTGTAAAATTGATGAAAATGTTTTGATACAAAGAAACAAAAGCAGGAAAAAGCCAATAAACAAATCTTACAAATCTTCTAACATAGTCGTCATGTTTTTGGATAAATCAAACATAACAGGAGAGATGAAAAATGTCGCCCAGATAAAATGTTACAATTTTGTGAAATATCTATTGACAGTGAGCAACATTTTTTTGTATAATGCACCCAGGGAGAAAGAGCAGGGGACGGGGAGTAGCTATCCTAGAAAACAGGAGAATGGAGTCATGCTTCGAGAAAAACTATGGAAACCGCTTTTTTACCTGAGCAGTTCCTTCCTTCGCCGTCAGGCCAGAAACATTTCGCTTCTTCTTGCAGGAGTCATCCTCACCGGCGGAGTACTTTTGGCAGTCAGCGAATTTGACACATACGGTCACAACCGGGTACATGCCGTGAACTCCTCTTACGGAAATGCCGGAGAGCGCAGCGAGATCCAGGCAGGCCTCATGGGCGTGATCAACGGGGTGTCAGAGATGGAG
>CALWMW010000199.1 GCA_944382085.1 uncultured Lachnospiraceae bacterium
GGGCAGTTAAAGTGGTCCGGGACGCAAAGCGGGAGGCGGATGAAAAACTGTTTGAGGATCTGGTAAAAAATCAGCAGGCGGTGGACCGGTTTTCCACTGCCTGGGCCAGGAAATGGTTTGAGCAGACTATGCAGGGGAAAGAAGGCGTTTTGTATATGGCCCGCTTTACGGACAGGACAGCCCGGATGTTTCAAATCCGGGGAGCAGAGCCGCTGGATCCGGAGCACTATCTTCTGCTGGCGGCCCGGAATAAAAAGACAGAGAAACTGGAAGGTCTGCAGCTTGTTAATTTTGAAAAGCTTCCGCCTGCGTTTGAGAAATTGCTGGAAGAGAGCGGCGGCATAGCGGTATTTGAGGGGTGAGCGTATGGACGGAAAAGAACTTGTGATTCTGTTTCTTCTGCTGTTTCTGGCGGCAGCTGCAGCGGGGCTAGGGGTATCGGTCAGGAGGGAATCAAAAAGAAGGAAGCCTTTTGAGGAACTTCTGGAGGAAAGCCTGGTCCTGCCCCGGCTGGATGGGGGAAGCTGCAAGGACTGGTTTCAGGAGAAAAACCGGGCCTATCCGGGAGAGAACCTGGGACTCTTGAAATATGCGGATTCAAAGCTGCTGGATATGCTGGGCTATGACTGTCCGGAGCAGGTAGATCTGGGACAGTACGCGGTGCAGATGCTGGTGCGGGAAAAGACCGGAGAATGCCTGGCGCTTCGGCTTATCAATTTTGAGACTACGGCGCCCAATCTAAAGGAAAAGCTGGACCAGGGAGGCCTGACCGTCACGTTCTGAAAACGGCTCTTCGATCGTTGCCTCTCAGGCGACCGGCAGATGCCGGGAGAGACTATAATAGTCTCATAAGAGAAAACTTCAATCCCGGCCGGGAACGGAAAAGGAGGGGGAAAAGATGCTGACGTATCTGATTTTGGGAATGCTGGGAGCGCTGGCTGGTTATACGGTTTATACTCTGACGGTGGAGGTGTTGGACCGCACGAATATCAAAAGTCTGCTTGGTTCCGCTCTGGGAAAAGTGAGCGCCAACCGGAAAATGCGGGCAGTAATTAAAGAGATGACAAAGAACACGGAGCATACCAGGGTGAAGCTGGACATTCTGGATGAGCTGGACGGCCGGAAGGTATATGAAGCGGAAATTATAGGAAAACAGGTGAACAATCTTTACAAGGGCAGCATAATTTACAATATTGCCTGACCGGAACGGGGGAGGATGGAGCATATGAGCCTGAAAGAGGAATTTTACGGGGAAGAATGGCAAAAAGAATCCAGAGAGGCGAGAAAGGATACCTTAAAGGACGGGGCGGACCGGCTGCTGTGGAAGTTTCTGGGAAAAAACGCCCGCCGGGTTCCGGTTTTTCGGATGAGCATGGCCTACAGTATTTTCCTGGAAATGCTGGAGGAAAAACCGGAGGGAGCAAAGTGCCTGCTGCATATAGAAGCGCAGCGCAGAGGGTATCTGATTTACCTGGTGCTGCTGGATGAGAAAAACGATCCTGTGATGAAGACCACAAAGGCCTGCTGCGCGAGAAGCATCCGGGCGGAGGAACTGGACACTTCCGTGGAGCAGTTTATGGGAGAAAAAGAAAACCGGATTATGGACAGGCCGGTTTTCCAGTGAAGGAGGGAACAGACAATGTCGCTTGGAATTATTATTGCAATGCTGGTCATTGCGGCGGTGGTTACCATTGTGGGTCTTCTGACAGGGATGAAGCTGAAAGAAAAGGTTGTGGAGCGGCTGAAAAAATGGGGGGTTATCTCCGAGGCGGTGATAGATAAAAAGCGTTTGATGCGGTGGATTCAGGACGCGGAGAAAAACGGGGAGAATACCCATCTGTCAGTGGATCAGCTGGACGCGCTGGATAAGATGGGAGAAGATGAGCTGGTGCTGGCGGATCTGAAGAAAAACGGCAAGATCGGCAAGGTATCCCGGCTGAAGGGCGAGAAAGGTATGCACCAGAACCTGAGACGGTTTATGGAAGAACACGACGGGATGATTATTATGGAAAGCTGAATGGCATAAGAGGGAATGTGATGAAAGGATATTTGTTGTTTTCATGCTTCGGAGAAGAGCGTCTGGACAAAAGAAGACGGGAGGGGATCCTGAGGGTGGTGCGGGAAGAATTTGAGAGAGCCTGTGGGATCCGGGACCTGGAGATTGAGACGGGAAACTGCAGGGCGCCCGGATACGACCTGGTATTTGCCCTGGAGGAGTATCCCCGGCTCCCCAACGTTTTGCAGAAAATAGGCAGTTTCAGGAAGAATACGGCGCTGCGGCTCTTTGATGTGATTCCGACGGAGTGGGGATATCGGGGAAACCTGCACACCTGCCGTCTGGAGGATATTCGGCGCCTTCCGGCGGATGAGACAAAAGAGGAACCGTCTTCGGAAGAAAAGCCGGAGGAGGAAAGGGGACTTTCTTCGGATTTTACCGAATACCGGGAGATCGCCAAACAGTTTGAAGCCCAGGAGCCCCGGTTTACCTTTGAGCGGCTGGTTCTTTCAGATGAGGTGCGCAGCCAGCTGGACGCTTCCATTGCCATTCTGGAGAACCGGGAGAAGCTGTTTGAACAGTGGGGTCTGAAGGCGATTATGAGCCCGTCGGTGCTGCTGAATCTGTACGGTTCTTCCGGCACGGGAAAGACCATGGCGGCGGAGGCCATCGCCCACCGGCTGGGGAAAAAGATCATTCGGGCTTCCTATGCGGATATCGAGAGTAAGTTCCACGGGGAAGGGCCCAAACGGCTGAAGGGGATTTTTCTGGCAGCCCGCCAGCAGGACGCGGTGCTGTTTATCGATGAGGCGGATTCCATGCTTTCCGCCCGGTTGGGAAATGTGACCCAGGGATCGGAGCAGGCGATCAATTCCATGCGCAGCCAGCTTTTAATCAGCCTGGAAAACCATGACGGCATTGTGATTTTTGCCACCAATCTGATCGAGAATTATGATAAGGCGTTTCTCACCAGGCTGGTGTGCGTGGAGATGAAGCGGCCGGATCAGGAGGCCAGGGAAAAGATCTGGTATAATCATCTGTACCCGGTGGGAGAAGTAAAGTTGCACATTCCCCTGGAGCCGGATGTAGATCTTGTCAGACTGGCAGCCTTTGATTTCTGCGGCCGGGATATACGGAACGCGGTGAAGCAGGCCTGTATCAACGCCGTGCTGGCAGGTAGGGATACGGTGTGCCAGCAGGATCTGCTGAATGCCTGCATGCAGACGGAAAAGGGACTGCAGGATCTGGAGGCGGCATCCCGCAGAGGGGGAGTTCGAATCCGGGAGGCCACCGCCGAAGAAAAGAACCGGATTTTATCCCAGGCGGCAGAACTGACGGCAGGGAAATAGAACTTTTGGACCTGAAGAGAAAAAACTGAAACGAGGAGGATGGAACATGAAGAAACAGATGGAGAACCGAAAGAAACAGTATCATATGCCCAGAAAGCTGGGAGAAGAACTGCGGCTGGCAGGAAGCAAAACCGCCTGCGGCCTGTGCGGCTCCTGCGGCAAGCTGGTACAGTTTAAGTAAAAGGAAGGGAGGGATTTTCATGCAGCTGCATCCGGACGTATATTTTCAGCGGTACGGGACGTACACGTTTCTGCGGCATGTGGGAGAGAGAAAGGACTTCCTGTACAATGACACGGCCTTTGCTGTTTTAAAATATGTGGAAGAGCATCCGGGATGCAGCTGCATAGAATTGTGCCGCGGTCTGGCCCTGGAGTTTGAGACGGTACAGGAGGAGCTGGAGCAGGATGTCCGGGCTTTTGCGGGGGAGCTGTATGAGAGCGACATCCTGATTAAGACAGGGGAGGAGACTTCCGGGAGGCGTTTTTCTTCCGACGGGAAAGAGGAGCAGCCTCTGTCCGGAAAAAGCATCCAGGATCTGATTCAGGAACAGTGCTGCGCGAACAACTGGCTGCAGAACGCCTGCCTGGAACTGACTTACCGGTGCAATGAAAGATGCATACACTGTTATATTGATGATTCGCCCTGCGCCGGTGAGGAATTGGGATTTGAAACCTACAAAAAGATTTTAGAGGAACTGAAGGAGATGGGATGTATGAGCGTCCTTCTCACCGGCGGAGAACCGCTTTTGCATCCGGATTTTCTGAAAATTGCGCGGTACGCGAAGGAACTGCGCCTTATGACGGATATTTATACCAACGGCCTGGCTCTGCGCCAGGAACTGCTAAAACAGCTGCTCCTGCTGAAGCCCAACAGTATTTCCTTCAGTTTTTACGGAGGAAGGGCGGAAATTCACGATGGGATCACCGGCGTTCCGGGCTCTTTTGAACGGAGCCTGGAAGCCATGAAGGCCTGCAGGAAGGCGGGGATTGATACTTATATCAAAACGGTGGTCATGCGCCAGAATGCGGAAGGTTATGAGGAACTTCTGAAGCTTGGGAAAAAAATGGGCGTCAAAGTTCTCTCCAGCCTTTCCATCATTCCCACTCACAAGGGCCGGAGCGCGGCTTCCTTCCGGTTGCCGGATGTGGAGGCATACCGGAGAATTCTGCGCCTGGAGTATGAATATGGAAACCTTATCTGTCAGAAGGAGGCGGTGAACCGCCCGGATCTGATCTGTGCCAGCGGAAGAAGCACGCTGTCAGTTGATCCCTTTGGAAATGTGCATCCCTGCAACGGAAGTTCCCTGGTTCTGGGAAACTGCCGGGAAACACCTCTTGCTTTTATCTGGGAACATTCGCCCCTGCTGAAGGAAATCCGGCGCCTGCGCTATAAAGATGTCAGCGAAGCCTGCGGTTCCTGCCCGGACCGGAACTGGTGTTCCATATGTATGGGAGGGGCTATGCGGGAAAATGGAAAGCTGGCTCCCGGAGGAGACACCTGCCTGATCGCCAGAGCCGCGCGGGAAGAATTTTTATCCCTGAGGAAATTGTAATTTGTTGCCTGGAAGGCAACCAGACCGGGGGGAAATATGATATAGTACAGATATAGAAAAGAAGAACAAAAGGCAGGGTGCCGGATGAAAGGAGCGTATGAAAATGAGAGGACAGTGTGTAAAACAGAAAATGAAGGGAATGTTAAACTGGAAAGCATGGATGATTTTGCTGTTGCTGACAGCGGCGGTGTTTGGACAGCCAAAGCCCGTCCTGGCTTCCGCCGGAGGCGTAGGGGTTTACACCGTTCAGGTGGACGGCTACCTGGCGCTAAGGAACGCAAAGGCCTATGACGCTTCCAACGAGATTGGAGAGCTTCATACGGGACAGCAGGTACTCCATGTGGAGACACGGAATGACAGCGGCGATTATTGGTACGTCTACTCTTTGACAGAACAGAAGCTGGGCTATGTAAACAAAGATTATCTGGTCTATGACGGGATGCTGGAGGACGGCATCTACTGCGACGTGAACGTGGACGGTTATCTGGCTATCCGTACGGCAAAGGCCTACGATGCTTCCAATGAGATCGGAAAGCTCTACACAGGAGACACCGTGCTGGTATTAAACGACAGCGATCCGGAATACTGGCTCATCTATTCGCCGGATGAACTGGAGGCGGGCTATGTAAACCGGAATTATCTGGTGACGACCGGGGGGAATACCGGGAATGTATATACGGATAACTCCGTGGGAGGCATCAGCGCCAATCTGCGCTGTGATATGGACAACATGATTTTTTCCACCAGCGCCATCTCCTTTCTGATTCCCGATTCCTGGGCAAAAGGGATCACCTACTTCTATTATGAAGACCGGATCGAGTTCTACTGCTCGGCAGTATACAATGCGGCGGGCATGGAGGATGGATATCTGTGTTCCATCTTCCGCAGCACCGATCCCAACGCCGGGTATGAGGGCACCACTTTCATGGGCAGCTTTGGCGGCTACGATTACTACTTCAGCCGTCCTACGGACCTGCGGGCCAATCCCAATGACGCCTATAACTACAGCGTTTACCAGGAAATGAGCGGGGATCTGGACAGCGTGAGAACCAGCCTGGTGATTGGAGAATAACAGCAAAAAGTCAGTACAAAAAGAGAAGGGGTCTCCGGACAGGGAGGCTCTTTCTTTTTTTCTGCCTAAGCCCATAAGAGTTTAGAGTCTTTGCATAAAAAATAGATGAGCCGGGCGGGGAAAAGTAGACTCCCAGGCGACATCCGGAGAAAAACGAAATGCTATACTTGCCCTACAGAAGAAAAGAGGAGGGAGGTGACCGCTGTGAAATTAACGGCAGTATTGCATAAGCAGGGAAAAGCAGACGGTACATACAGGTTAACTGCTCTTTCAGTGTCTGAGAATCAGAGGGGAGGAAATGGGATGAGTATGAAAAAATGGCTGGATAGGATAGCGGAAGCAGGGAAAACTTTTCTGGATTCTTCGACTTGTGCGGAAAGCAGGAAACCTGCGGATCCTGTAAATACGGAACGGAGACTGAAAAATGATTTCCGGGAGACCATCCGCTTTGAGGAATACGAGAAAGCGCAGGAGGGGGAAGATCCCCGTTTGATTTTGAGGGAGAAAACAGCGGAGCTGCCCAAGGCCTTTAGAGGGGGAGACGCGGTTCTCTACCGGATGGAAAATGGAAAGACAGCGGTGGGATTTTTTCTGGATATTCCCACTTTTGACAGCGGGGACAGGCAGTACGACAGCTGGCACGCCCTTTATCTCTGGGCCGGAGAACTGCCCGGCAGTGTGGACGGCGCGTATTGCGGGGGTGGCTATGATCTGGCTTACGGGATCTGGTGCAGGGATCTTCTGGAAGCGCCAGGGAGTCTCTGGAAGCTGCTGAAAGAATGGGGGATTCTCCGAGGGAAAAAAGAGAAAAGAAGAAGGCGAAGCCGGGGAGAAAAATTCAGTGTCCGGCTGTCGGAAACAGAGGGGATTCTCTGGCTGCAGAGGGAGGATACGGGAAGATGCGCTTCTGTCCTGTCTTACGAGGGGCAGGCAGAAGTGATGACAATTCCGGACAAGGTGGAGGGCCTTACTGTGACTTCCATAGATGCCAGGGCATTTTCCGGGAACAGCAGCCTTTGCAGGATCCGGCTGCCGGAAACACTTCAAACGATCGGGGAGAGCGCTTTTGCACACTGCAAAATGCTGGAGGAGATCCATCTACCGAAAAACCTTGAAACGATGGAATGCTGCGTCTTCGAGGGATGCAGGAATCTGAAAAGCGTCCGTCTGCCGGGGAGCCTGAAAAAACTGGGTATGGGCTATCGCCAGGGCGGCATGTTCGCCGGCTGTACTTCCCTGACGGCGATAGAGGCAGATCCGGGCTGTCGGGCATGCCGGGTGTCAGACGGCGTTTTATTTTCCCCGGATGGAATAGAACTGTGGCAGTATCCTGCCGGGAGAAAGGAGGAAACGTATTCGATCCCTGAGGGAACAGAGCGGATCATCGGCGATGCCTTTTCCTATAATAGGTATCTGAAGCGGGTGGAGTTTTCGGATACGGTGGCGGAAATCTATCCGTTTGCTTTCCGAAACTGCCAAAGCCTGGAGAAAATTCGCCTGCCGGGCGGCCTGTACGGATTAAACAAACGTTCCTTTGAGGACTGCGCGTCCCTGAGAGAGGTCTGGATACCGGATCATATATGGAAGCTGGATCTGACTGTCTTTACGGGATGTCCCCTGGAGAAGATACACGTATCGGCGGAAAATCATCATTTTGTACAAAAAGAAGGACTTTTGTTTGATGAAAGCGGAACCGAGCTTCGTTTTTTTCCGAGAAGGGGAAGAACGTTCTGCAGAATTCCAAAGGAAGTCCGGTGTATTGGAGATTACGCCTTCGCAGAGTGCGAAGAGTTAAGGGAAGTCCATCTGCCGGAAGGGCTGGAAAAGATTGGCGAAGGCGCTTTTAAGTCATGCGGATCCCTGGAGGAAATTCATTTTCCGGGCAGTATAAAGGAAATCGGGGAAGATGCCTTCTGCCAATGCGTGTCCCTGAAGAGAGTGGTTTTACCGGAAGGTATGAGAGCGTTTGGGAAGGGAGCTTTTATGATGTGCGAAAACCTGCAGACGGCGCTGCTGCCCAAAAGTCTCAAGGAGATCAGCCGGTATGGCTTTGCGGGCTGCAAAAGTCTGACAAAGATAGACCTGCCGGAAGGGCTGGCCTGTATCGGCTGCAACGCCTTTTCCGGCTGCGGTTTGAAAGAAATGGTGCTGCCTCACAGTATTTCTTACATGGAAGAAACCATCTTCGGCATGGGTCCTACGCCTCATATGATGTACCGGGGCAGTCAGGAAGACTGGATCAGGAAGAAGGATGTAGATGACGATGCTTTTGCCGGAGGCGTGGAATTCCTGGGGCAGCCATAAAATACTTCACAAAACAGAACTCACGGGAATTCTTCCTGGCAAAGAGGAGCGGAAAGAATATATTAAATTTTTACTTTTTTCTTACGAGAGCAGGAGTGTTCCTGTTACATGTGCGTGTTAACCTCATAGTACAGCAGAAAGGATCCAAGCTGCTTTAAGATCAAAGGAATGAGCAAGGAGAAAGAAGGATGAAAAAATATATTAGAAAAAAGGCGATTCTGGCAGCAGCCGTTATGATGGTTAGTTCTCTGAGTATGACCGCGATGGCAGAAGAAGCGCAGCCGCAGGAAGGAGACACGTATGAACTGACCATTCTGCACAATAACGATGTGCATGGCCGTATGGAGTGTCTTCCTCAGTTTAAAACTTTAATAGATGAGGCAAGGGAAGAAACCGATCATCTGTTGGTGCTGAACGGCGGAGATATTTTCCTGAGAGGACCGCTTCAGGAGCAGCAGGGCATTCCTGAAATGACCGTTCTGAATGAAATGGGATATGACGCCTGGGTTCCTGGAAATAATGACTTCCGCATTCCGCCGGAAGGAGGCGATACAGAGGAAGGAAATGAGCAGATTCAGAATCTGATTGAGCTGGCCAACTGTCCTACTCTTTGCGCCAATGTGACCATGAAGGATACCGGGGAACTGATTGACGGCGTAGAACCTTACATTATTAAAGAAGTGGGCGGTCTTGATATCGGCATTATCGGCGTAACCTCTCTGAAGCCTCAGGACCGGGGCTGGGAGGAAGTTTCTGATAAGGTATTTGAAAGCGGCGAGCTTACGGTAACAAACCTGATGGAGGAAGTAGCGCCTCAGACGGATATCAATATTGTACTTTCTCATACAGGTTTGGCGGTGGATACGAAAACCTGCTGGGTAGAAGGCGTATCGGCCGTTGTAGGCGCGGATGACCATTTCGTAATTTCCGAGCCTCTCTATACGCCCACGGAGAGCGGAATTAAGACCACTCCTATCGTACAGGCCGGCGGTGAACACGAACAGTACCTGGGGAGATTGGATTTGGAATATACTTATACAGAGGGTGCCTGGGCTCTTACCGATTTTGATGGATCTCTGTACGATCTGGAGGGTGTAGAACCGGATCAGGAAATCCAGGAACTGATCGACTCTGTAAGCCAGTCCGCTCAGAATGAGACAGACGAGGCAGCCTGAGAGTAAGTTTATACCGTTAATTCGTTAATCAAAAAAAGAACGCTGTTTTGATCCTTTACGATCATAAAACAGCGTTCCAGCGCTCTCAAAGCGATACCAACGGCGGATTTCCGGTCAGTATTTCTCGAACTGTTCTACGTTTAAGATAAAAACGGTACTTCCGCCGGTCTGTATGTTCACAGGCACCATGGGGAAGGAACTGATCCCATAACGGTCCGGCATGGACGCGGTGTTGATGTAAGAGAGCGTCTTGCGCTCGCCGGAGTTGTTTTTGATAATCTCCAGAACCTTGGGTACCTTTTCGTCTTCTGTGACGATCAGCAGAGTAACATTTTTGCGCCGGAGCAGACCGCCCGTGGTTGAGAGCTTAGTTACAAAAAAACGGTTTGCATGCAGCTCTCTGGTTGTTTCCTCTTCGTCGTCTTTGTAAAGAATCGCCATTACCATTTTCATATGCAAAACCTCCTATCTGTATATACGGGCCGGAGTTTAAAGAAAGACCTCTCCCCTCCCGACCTTTGCAAATATTCTACCACAAATTTTTGAAAATTTATAGAAAAAAAGAAAAAAAGATTCTGAATATCCAGGGGAAAGGAGGAAACCTTGACAAAAAGAAGAAAAAAGGGGCATAATAAAGGGGAAGGAGATAGAAAAATACACAGGAAAAGGAGGAAGAGAGATGGCAGTTATGGATGGCTGTGAAGCCAAAAAGAGGACGCCGGAGCTGAGAGAATTTTCCTGCCCGGAATGCGGAGAGCTGATGGAGGCCTTCGTGAAAGAGGGAAAGATCGTAGAGGAGGCGAAATGCGACGCCTGCGGCTACAAGATGGAGGCGGACAGCCCGGTACCGGAGAAATAGGGATTTGCCGGAAGAAAGTACGAAAGAGGATGCGGAATCGAAAAAGAGGATTTCTGCATTCTCTTTTTTTCGTGACTTCAAAAAACGGAAAGCAGACTGCCGGGAAGGAGTAAAAAAATGAAGAGAAAAGGAATTTTAATCTGGACAGCGATGCTGGGGATTGCGGTCGGAGCAGGAGGAACATCCCTCTTTCTCTTTCCGCAGCAGACGGCGGATCTCACAGAGGAGGCGTCGGCAAAGAAAGAGGCGGTGACGCGGGCGGCAGAAGGAAGGGGGACGCTTGCCTATCGGGAGGGGGAGGCCATTACGCTCCCGACAGGGGTTGGAATTGAAACGATAACGGTGCAGGAGGGCGAGACGGTTCCCAAAGGCCAGGTAATGGCGGTTCTGGACCGTCTCTCCATAGAGGAGGCCATGGACGGTCTGCAGGAAGAGATTGCGGCGCTGGACCGGCAGATCGGTCAGCGCGCCCGAACAGAGACCGAGGAAATCAAAGCGGACTTGTCCGGCAGGATAAAGAACCTTTATGTCCGGGAGGGGGACTCCGTACAGGAAGTGATGCTGTCTCAGGGAGCCTTGGCTGAGATAAGCGCCGACGGGAAAATGGCGCTGCAGATCCGGACAGAAGAACCCCTTGCTTTGGGAGAAAAGGTGGAAGTAAGGGGGACGAAAGAGGAGAGCTGGCGGGGAACGGTGGAGGAGAAGAAAGGAAAGGTTTATGAGATTACCATAAAAGATACCCAGGGAGAAAGCGGGGAAAACGCCGCGGTCTGGAAGGAAGAGGGGGAACTTCTGGGAAGCGGCGTCCTCTCTGTCCATCAGCCGGTTTCTGTGGTGGGCCACAGCGGCAGGATCAAAGAAATCTACGTAAAAAACGGGGAAACGGTGCGGCAGGGAGAAAGGCTGTTTCTGCTGGAGCGAGAAGAGAAGGACTGGGAAAGCCTGGAACGGAAACGATGGGAACGGGAGGAGCAGCTTCAGGAGCTTCTGCGGCTGGCGAAGGACGGAACGCTGACGGCTCCCTGCGAACTGACGGTAAGCCGGATAAGCTTCCGGGAGGAGGAAGAGGAAGAAGAAGGGACGCCGGGCCGGTGGACGGTGTTTCGCACGCGGATGCCGGGACAGATGCAGGCGGTGATTGAGATTCCGGAACAGGATATTCTCTCTGTCCGGCAGGGGCAGAGCGTTCAGGTAGAACTGGAAGCCGCGCCTTCGGCAAACCTGGAGGGAACCGTGGATCAGATCGGATCCAAAACGGAAGAGGACGGAGAAAACGGCGGATATCCGGTGACTGTTCTGGTGGAGGCGAAGGAAGAGGAACTGGAAGGGCTTCTGGAAGGGATGCGGGTGCAGGCGCGGATTCAGATAAAGGAGTGAATTCTTCCCGGCGGTCTTGACAAATACACCCAAAACTTTATAATGACAAAAGAGGAAAAATGTACTGCTGAGTGTACTGCGGGGAAGCGGAAGCGGGCTTGCCCGTTTTCTTTTGTATTGAGAGAAAAAGGGAAGGAAGGGAAAGAGATATGATTATCGTGTTAAGCCAGAAGGCTTCCGGACAGGAGAAGGAATCTCTGCGGGAAGACCTGAAAAAGCGGGGGTTTGAGATCCATGAGTCCCAGGGAGCCACCACCACCATCTGGGGACTGGTGGGAGATACCAGCAGCATTACCGAGGACGAGCTTCTCGCGTATGACAGCGTCAAGACGGTGCGGCGGATCAAGGAAGCGTACAAGCTTGCGAACCGGGAAGCTAAACCGGAGGATACAGTGGTGGAGACGGCGGGACGCAAGATCGGGGGCGGCCATTTCCAGGTGATCGCGGGGCCGTGTTCCATCGAGTCCAAAGAGCAGATGACCGAAGTGGCCAGAGCGATTCAGAAAGCCGGGGCGGGCCTCCTCCGGGGCGGCGCTTTTAAGCCAAGGACTTCGCCGTATTCCTTCCAGGGACTTAGGGAGGACGGGCTTCAGCTTCTTCTGGAGGCGAAGAAAGCTACGGGACTTCCCATTGTGACGGAAATCATGCGCCCGGACGCGATTCCTCTCTTTGAGGAGGTGGACGTGATCCAGGTGGGCGCCAGAAACATGCAGAATTTTGAACTGCTGAAAGAACTGGGGAAGCTGAGAAAACCCATTCTTTTAAAGCGCGGCCTTGCCAATACCCTGGATGAACTGCTGATGAGCGCCGAGTATATTATGGCGGAGGGCAACAGCCAGGTGATTCTCTGCGAGCGGGGAATCCGTACTTTTGAGACCTCCATGCGCAACACCCTGGACATCTCCGCGATTCCCATGCTGAAGAAGAAAAGCCATCTGCCGGTGATCGTGGATCCCAGCCATGCGGCGGGGCTCAGGTTTATGGTGGAGCCCTTGGCGCTGGCAGCCGTAGCGGCGGGAGCGGACGGACTGATGATCGAGGTACACAACGATCCGGCCAGAGCGCTCTGCGACGGCCCCCAGTCTCTGACTCCGACCATGTTTTCGGAACTCATGGAGAAAGTAAACCGGCTGCTTCCCCTGGCGGGAAAAACCAGGGAGAATCCATGATCCGGACGGGAGGAACCAGGATGCGCCTGGAAAAAAGAGAGATCCGGGATCCGGAAGTTTTGAGAGAAATCTTAGAGGAATGTCAGGTGGTGCGGATCGGACTTTTGGATGAAGAGGGTATGATGATCGTTCCCATGAACTTCGGATATGAATATTCTGCCGCTTCCCAGGAGCTGAAGCTCTACCTTCACGGAGCCGGGGAAGGAAGAAAGGCCAGAGCCTTTGCCAAAGACAGGCGGGTGGCGGTGGAGATGGACTGCCGCCACAGCCTGATCACGGGAGATTATACCTGCAGCTACTCGTATGCTTACCGGAGCATTATGGGGAACGGGGAAATCTTTCCTTTAAAGACAGCGGAAGAAAAAAGATTCGGGCTGACGAAGATCCTGGAGCACGCGGCTCCTTGTGCCAAGCTTTCGTTCCGCCCGGAAATGCTGGAAAAAACAAGCGTGTACTGCGTCAAAGTACATACCTTTACAGGAAAAGAAAGGAGACCGAAACACGAATGAAAAAAGTTCTGCCTTATCTTGGAAGCTACAAAAAGGAATCTGTCTGCGCTCCGCTTTTTAAAATGCTGGAGGCGATGTTTGAACTTTTCGTCCCGCTGGTGATGGCAAAGATCATTGACGTGGGCATCCAGAACAAAGATCGGGGCTACATTGTGCAGATGTGTCTTCTTATGGCGGCCCTTGGCCTGATCGGGCTGGTCTGTTCCATCACGGCCCAGTATTTTTCGGCCAGGGCTGCGGTGGGATTCGCCACGGCGCTTCGCCGGGCGCTTTTTTCCCACATCCAAAGCCTTTCCTTTTCCGAGCAGGATGTGATCGGGACCTCCACTCTGGTGACGAGGATGACCAGCGACATCAATCAGCTTCAGTCCGGAGTGAACCTTTTCCTGCGGTTGTTTATGCGCTCCCCCTTTATCGTGTTCGGAGCCATGATTATGGCCTTCACCATTGACGTGAAAGCGGCTCTCGTCTTTGTTGTCGTGATTCCTCTTCTGTGCGTGGTGGTGTTCGGAATTATGCTGGTGAGCATTCCCCTCTACCGCCGGGTGCAGGAGCGGCTGGACCGGGTGACGGCTACCACCAGGGAAAATCTTCAGGGCGTCCGGGTGATCCGCGCCTTCTGCAAAGAGGAGGAGGAAAAGGAGCGGTTCCATGAGGAGAACCAGGCGCTCCTGAAGATCCAGACGTTTTCCGGACGGATCTCCGCCCTGATGAATCCCCTTACCTACGTGATGATCAACGGCGGCCTCATTGTCCTGATCTATTCCGGTGCCCTTAGGGTAGACGCCGGCATAATCACCCAGGGACAGGTCGTGGCGCTGGTGAACTACATGTCTCAGATTCTGGTGGAGCTGGTGAAGCTGGCCAACCTCATTATTACCGTAACCAAGGCGATCGCCTGCGGCAACCGGGTGGGCGCCGTGCTGGAGACCGATCCCGGAATGCGGGACGGAAGCTTTGCCGGAACCCCCTCCGATCCGGAAGCGGAAGAGACGGCGGTGGAATTCAGCCATGTCTCCCTCAGGTATAAAAACGGAGGAGACGAAGCCCTTACCGATCTTGATTTTTCTGTCAAAAAGGGAGAAACCGTGGGGATTATAGGAGGAACCGGA
>CALWMW010000200.1 GCA_944382085.1 uncultured Lachnospiraceae bacterium
CCGAAGAAGCTGCAGAGCAGCTGCCTGAAGCTATCCAACGGCGTGGACGGGGCAGGCACGATCCTGGCGGAATATGAAGGGATGCAGGCGGAGCTCCTTTACTCCAAGATTACGGACTCCCGTCTTCCAAGCCAGATTCAGGGGGAGGAGGCGTCCATGGTGATCCGGGAAGTATCCAATCCCAAAGAACTTACGTTGTTTTCCAGAAAAGGAGAAGAAACGGTTTTGCGCGTTTCCTCTATGGAGACGGATATGACCTATGAGATCCTGGAGTTCATCCGGCTGATCCGGGAAAAACAGTATCAGCATCCTTATCTTGAGAATTCCCGGATGGAAATGGAGATTATGGACGAAGTCCGAAGACAGCAGGGGATTTCTTTTCCGGCGGACGAAGCGGACCTATAAGCAGGAGAAAGGAAGAGCAGAAAATGGAGCGGTTTCGTGCAAAAGACAGGATTCTTATGGGAGTTACCCTGTTTTCTATGTTTTTTGGAGCGGGGAATCTGATTTTCCCGCCTTTTCTGGGCGCCAAGGCAGGGACAGAGCTGTGGCCGGCGCTGGCCGGCTTCGTGGCCAGCGCGGTGGGCCTGCCGGTTCTGGGAGTCGTCGCGGTGACGCTTTCCGGCGGACTGGACGCTCTGGCCGCCCGTGTACATCCCAGGTTTGCCGCGGCGTACATCATAATTCTTTATCTGGCCATCGGCCCCTGCCTGGCGATTCCAAGGACGGCCAGCACGTCTTTTTCTATGGCAGTGACGCCCTTTTTTTTTGTTGAAGCGCCTCTTTGGATGTTCCAGCTGGCGTACTCGCTGGTGTTTTTTGCCGCCGCGGCCGCGGTAGCCATGCATCCGGAAAAGCTGACAGAATATCTGGGGAAGAAGCTGACTCCGGTGCTTCTGGCTCTGATCCTGGTGATTTTTGCCGCTTCTCTTCTGAAACCGGCAGGAGAGGCGGGGGTTCCAAAAGACCCTTACGGTTCGCTTCCCGCGGTGCAGGGATTTCTGTATGGATATCAGACCATGGACACCCTGGCGGCGCTGAATTTCGGGATGATTCTCGCGATGAATATCCGGGAAAGGGGGATCCGGCAGGAGAAAGCGGTGAGAAAGGAGACGGTCCGCGCCGGATGGATCGCGGGCGTTTTTCTCCTGACGGTCTACGCCATGCTGGCTTATGTGGGGATGACCTCCGGCCTGGCTTTTTCGGCCAGCAAGAATGGAACCGAAGTTCTTTCCGGCATGGTGGGCTTTTTCTTCGGGCAGGCAGGAAGCGTGATCCTGGCGGTGATTTTTGTGATCGCCTGCTTCAATACCTGCGTGGGTCTGTTCAGCTGCTGCGGGCAGTACTTTTTCGGCGTGTTTCCTGGAATCGGCTACCGGCGCTGGGTCCTTTTGTTTGCCGCCGTATCCATGGGGATTTCCAACGGGGGGCTGGACGCGATCCTCAGGTTCTCAGAGCCGGTTCTGAACGCGATTTATCCAGTGGCAATTATGTTGATTTTTCTGGCCTTTGCCCATCCGTGGCTCGGACGATTCCAGAAGGTTTATCCGTGTTCCGTGGCGCTTTGCGGGCTGGTCAGTATTTTGACGGTACTGGGAGAGCAGGGGTTGCTGCCAGCTTTCCTGCAGTCGGTTCTTCAGGTGATTCCGGGAGCGGCGGAAGGATTTGCCTGGGCGCTTCCTTCGGCGGCAGGGATCGCCCTGGGAATGATCGGTACGATGGTGAAAAACAGAAAGCAAAAAATGAGAGCATAATGGAGGGATGCGGCATGTTTCAGGATAGAGTAGCGGTGATTACCGGAGGAGCCCATGGCATCGGGAAGTGCATCGCGGAGGAATTTAAGAAAAACAGAGCCAGCGTCTGTATTCTTGACCGGACCGGGAATGAGTATTTTTCCGGAGACGTGGGGGATAAGGAGACGCTGGAGCGGTTTGCCGAAAAGGTGATTCAGGACTATGGGAAAATCGATTATCTGATTCACAATGCGCCGCCTCTCAGCAAGGGGATCGGCGACTGTACCTATGAAGAATTTAATTACGCCCTGCGGGTGGGGGTGACGGCTCCTTTTTATCTGTCCAAGCTGTTCCTGCCTTATTTTTCCAAAGGTGGGGCGATTGTGAATCTCTCCTCTTCTAGGGATCGTATGAGCCAGCCGCAGACGGAAAGCTATACGGCGGCGAAGGGCGGCATTGCCGCGCTGACCCATGCCATGGCGGTGAGCCTGGGAGGAATCGTCAGGGTGAATTCCATTTCTCCGGGGTGGATTGACACGGAGTTTACACAGTACAGCGGCCCGGACGCCAGGCAGCAGCCTGCGGGCCGGGTGGGGAATCCTCTGGATATCGCCAACATGGTTCTCTACCTCTGTTCTGACAAGGCAGGTTTTATCACAGGAGAAAATATCTGCATTGACGGAGGAATGACAAAGCAGATGATTTATCACAACGACTTCGGATGGAGACTGGAGAGTTAGGAGATGAGCTTACAATGAAAGAGACGAAAGCGGTCAATCAGGAGGCGGTGTTTGAAAAGCTCCCGGTGCCTTCCGCCCTGCGGGTGATGGTAGTGCCGGCGGTGGTCAGCCAGCTGATCGTCCTGATTTACAATATGGCCGACACCTTTTACGTGGGGCAGACGGGAAATCCCTATATGGTAGCCGGTACTTCCCTGATTCTGCCGATCTTTAACATTACGCTCTGCCTGGCGGGGCTGGCGGGCGTGGGAGGCGGCGCGCTGATCTCCAGGCTTCTGGGAGAGAATAAGAGAGAAGAGGCCAGAAGAGTGAGCGCCTTTTCCCTGTATCTTGGAATCTGCATCGCCGCCGTGTTTTCCCTTGGAACCGGGATTTTTATGCGGCCGCTGCTGGAGTTTCTGGGAGCCGGAGAGAATACTTACGGGTATGCCAGCCAGTATGCGTTCTGCGTCATCGTGCTGGGCGGCGTTCCTACGGTGCTGTCCAACGTACTGTCGAATCTGATCCGCAGCGTGGGCTGCTCCAGGGAGGCGGGTGCCGGGATTATGCTGGGCGGAATTCTGAATATCGCGCTGGATCCCCTGTTTATGTTTGTTCTGCTTCCCGACGGCCAGGAGGTGCTGGGCGCGGGAATTGCCACCTGTCTTTCCAACTGCATTGCCTGCCTCTTTTTTCTGGCCGTACTGGCGCGGATTGGAAAGGAATCGGGAATTACCTTCAGCCCAAGAGCGGGACGGCCCGAAAGGGAAAGCATCGTTTCTGTTTTTTCCGTGGGAATTCCCTCGGCCGTGTCCTCTTTTCTGTTCGATGTGGATTATATGATTATCGACCGGCTGATGGTGTCCTACCATGACCTGGCGCTGGCTGCCATAGGAATTGTTCTGAAGGTGGAACGGTTCCCTCTGAACGTGGGGATCGGAATCTGCCAGGGGATGCTTCCCCTGGTGGCTTACAGCTACGGGGCCAGGAAGAAAAAGCGAATGGACGACACGATCCGGTTGGCCAGGCGGACGGGGCTTATCATAGCGGGGCTGAGCATCCTGCTGTATGAACTGTTTGCTGGACAGCTGATTCAGGTCTTTATCTCCGACGCAAAGACCGTGGAGCTGGGAACGAATTTTCTGCGGGCAAGAGTGCTGGCGACGCCGCTGATGTTCCTGAGCTTCTTTACGGTTTATCTGTTTCAGGCCTTTGGCAGGGGAGAAAAATCCCTGTTTCTGGGAGTGGCCAGATGGCTGGCCTTTAACATTCCCATGTTGTTTATTCTCAACGGAATGTTCGGGATGTACGGGATCGTCTGGTCCCAGGTGACGGCGGACACGCTGACGGTGCTGCTGTCCTTCTATGTCTACCGGAAATATAAACCAAAGCTATAAGAGAGGAGAAAGCAGAATGTCATTTTCAAAAGACTTTGTCTGGGGAGCGGCCACCAGCGCCTATCAGGTGGAAGGCGCCGCGAAAGGATACGGGAAGGGACTGCATATCTGGGACGTCTTTGCGGGAGAACCGGGACACGTTTTCGAAGGACATACCGGCGACCGGGCCTGCGAGCATTATTTTCGGTACCGGGAGGACGTGAGGCGGATGAAGGAAATCGGCCTGCAGGCGTACCGCTTTTCCATTGACTGGTCCAGAGTGCTTCCGGAAGGCGTGGGAAAGGTAAACGAAGAGGGGATCGCCTTTTACGACCGGCTGATTGACGAGCTTCTGGAGCAGGGGATCGAACCGTATCTTACCCTGTATCACTGGGAGCTTCCTTATGAGCTCTATAAGCGGGGCGGATGGATGAATCCGGAGATCGTAGAATGGTTTGGGGCCTATGCCAGGCTGGTGGCGGAACGGTTCAGTGACCGGGTTTCCAAATATTTTACCATTAACGAGCCGCAGTGCTTTATCGGGCACGGATTTCTCAGAGGGGAGCATGCTCCGGGGCTGCGCGCCCCGCTTAGAGATACCTTTGAGATGGCGCACAACGTCCTGAAGGCGCATGGAAGGGCGGTACAGATGCTGCGCCAGTACGGGAAACAGCCGCTGTCCATTGGATTTGCCCCTACCTGCGGGATGTGTTATCCGGAAACAGAGAAGCCGGAGGACATCGAGGCGGCCCGGCAGATGCTTTTCGCGCTGGCAGAGGAGGACCGGGACTGGGCGTGGAATGTGTCCTGGTGGTCGGATCCGGTTTTGCTGGGGCGCTATCCGGAGGAAGGGCTCAGGCGGTATGAGCCGTATCTGCCCAGAATCACTCCGGAGGATATGAAGCTGATTTCCGAGCCCATCGATCTGTACGGCCAGAACATTTACAACGGCAGATGCGTCCGGATGGGAGAAAACGGAAAACCGGAAGAAGTGAAGCGCAAGGAAGGCTTTCCCCAGACGGCGATGGGATGGCCGGTGACGCCGGAGGCGCTTTACTGGGGGCCTAAGTTTCTGTATGAGCGTTATCACAAGCCGATTTATATTACGGAAAACGGCATGGCCTGCCATGACCTGGTCTCCAGGGACGGAAGGGTGCATGATCCGAGCCGGATCGCGTTCCTTACGGAATACCTCTCGCAGCTGAAGCGGGCAGCGGGGGAAATCGAGCTGGGAGGATATTTCCAGTGGTCTTTGCTGGACAATTTTGAGTGGGCGAAGGGATATTCCGGAAGGTTCGGACTGATCTATGTGGACTTTGCTACCCAGGAAAGAATCCTGAAAGATTCCGCTTATTGGTACCGCGATGTGATCCGAAGCAACGGGGAGGAGCTCTGATGGAAAATCAGAGAAAAAATGCACAAAAAAATGGCTGATTTTAACGGGATTCCCGCTTTTGTTTGTGCATAATATAAAAAATAAAAGTGGAAATTGCTTTCTTTTTTATATAATTGTATAATAATACTGTATTTAAATGAAAGAGAGGGCCTTTATCATGAAACAGAATAACATGTTGGCAATGATTCTGGCTGGTGGGCGTGGTTCCCGTCTGCATGAACTTACCAATAAGGTCGCGAAGCCGGCTGTGGCTTACGGCGGAAAGTATAAAATCATTGATTTTCCGCTGAGTAACTGCGCGAACAGTGGTGTGGATGTCGTAGGTGTGCTGACTCAGTATGAGTCGGTTCTCCTGAACAGCTATGTGGCAGGAGGAAGCAGCTGGGGTCTGGACGCCAGGGACAGCGGCGTTTTCGTGCTTCCGCCCCGTGAGAAAGCGGACGCGAACCTGAACGTGTACCGCGGAACGGCGGACGCCATTTCCCAGAACATCGATTTCGTGGACAGCTATGATCCGGAGTATATCCTGATCCTTTCCGGAGACCACATTTACAAGATGAACTACGCGAAGATGCTGCAGTACCACAAGGAGAACAACGCGGACGCCACCATCGCGGTGATCGAAGTTCCCATGAAGGAAGCCAGCCGCTTCGGTATTATGAATACCGACACGGAGACCGGACAGATTGTGGAGTTTGAGGAGAAGCCGGAGCATCCCAAGAGCAACCTTGCTTCCATGGGCATTTACATCTTCAACTGGAAGCCGCTGCGCAAAATGCTGGTGGCGGATATGAAGAACGACGAATCCAACCACGATTTCGGAAAAGACATCATTCCGACGATGCTCAACGAGGGCAAGAGACTTTTCGCCTACAAGTTCAAAGGCTACTGGAAAGACGTAGGGACCATCGATTCTCTCTGGGAAGCGAACATGGATCTTCTGGATCCCAAGAACGGCCTGGATCTGGACGACCGTACCTGGAAGATCTATACAGAAGATATCCCCACCTTCCCGCAGTATATTTCTGAAGATGCAGACGTAAAGAACGCTTACATTACCCAGGGCTGCGTGGTGGAAGGCGAAGTGCGCAATTCCGTGCTCTTCACCGGAGCCAAGGTCGGAGAAGGAGCCAAGGTTTATGACAGCGTTCTGATGCCTGGAGCGTCGGTAGCCCCAGGAGCCGTTCTGAACCGCGTCATCATAGCGGACAACGTGAAGATCGGAAACCAGGCGGTAGTGGGAAGCAAGGACAGCGAGCACATCGAGCTGGTATCTAAAAATGTAAAAGGGGTAGAATGATTATGGCAAGAGCATTAGGAATTATCAGTTTTTCAGAAAATCATGTCTGGGTAGACGGACTGGAAGATCACCGTTCAATCGCTGCATTCACCTTCCTTGGAAGATACCGGGTGGTGGACTTCCCGATTTCTAATATGTCCAACAGCGGCATTGACCGGATTCAGGTATATATCCGCAGCAGCCCCCAGTCTCTGGTAGGACACATCGGAACCGGCCGTCACTTTAACATCAACTCTAAGAGCGGCTATGTAAGAATGATGTTTACAGAATCTCTCCAGGAACATGATTATTACAACACAGACGTAAAGGCTTACTATTCAAACCTGGAGCACATTGAAAATACCTCAAACGAATACGTAGTGATTGCTCCCGGATATATGGTTTACACTGAGGATTTTGACGCTCTTTTGAAGAACCACATCGAGTCCGAGGCGGACATTACGGTGCTCTATCATTCCGTAGACAACGCAAAAGAAGCGTACCAGAGTTGTTTCTGCCTGAATCTGAACCGGCAGAAGGGCGTGGAGTCCATCGAGCAGAACAATGGAAAAGTAAAGAACCGCAATATTTCCATGGATACCTATGTAATGAGAAAGGATCTGTTCGTGGATCTTCTGAAAGAGGCAAAGAAGACTTCTTCCATGTACACGCTGCGCATGATTATCAATGACAAGTGCAGCGAGCTGGATGTCCGGGGCGTGGCTCACAGAGGCTTCTTCGCTCCGTTTACAGACTTCAAGGCGTACTACGACGGCAATATGGCGCTGGCGGACCTGAAGACGGCGCAGAACCTGTTCAACGCTTCCTGGCCGATCTATACCAGGACCAGCGATTCCTGCCCCACCCAGTATTCCGATACGGCGGTGGTAAAGAAATCCTTCCTTGCCAACGGATGCAAGGTGGACGGCACGGTAGAGAATTCCGTAGTCGGAAGAGACTGCGTGATCAAGCCGGGCGCGGTGGTGAAGAACTGCATCCTCCTTACCAACGTTACCATTGGAGAGGGCGTACATATCGAAGGACAGGTTGTGGACAAGAACGCGAAGATCACAAAGGTAAAAGAGATCCTCGCGGATCCGGAGCATCCCGGATACGTCCACAGAAGCGATCTGGTGTAAAACTGTTTTTGAAAGGCCTCTGCCTTTGTATGGAGACATACGGGGGCGGAGGCTTTTTGATTGTGTCCGGAGCTTTTTTGTGATAGACTGGACAAAGAGCGCCGGGACGGAAACACAGACGCGCGTCCCGCCCAAAACAAGGAAGAAAAGGAGATAACAATGCCGGTTTTTGATTTTAACCATTCGTCAGAGACAGTAAAAGAGCCGGAGTGCACGTATGAGATTTTTTATACCAGCCATGGAGAGACCTCCCCGGAGCATCCGATTCTGGTTCTGGACAATCGGGAGGGAAAACTGAAGCACCATTCCAGCGGACTGTTTCTAAATCCTATCCGCCGGACGGCTTTTGAATTTAAGGAAGACAAAGAGACGGTCCGCGCGGATATCCTTCAGGTAGACGCCAGGTTTGTAAGCCTTTTGAAATGGCTAGGGGAAAGCCACATTAATGTGCGGCTTTCCGGAGCGGTTCAGGGAAACCGCTATGCGGTTTACCGGATCCGGGAGATTGCCTTTGGAGGAGGCGCGAAGCTTTCCGCGGAGGACGGTTTTCTTCAGTTCATGATTCAGCGCCTGCTTTCCAGCGATCCGCCCTCCCGCGAACTTCCGGACGAGGAGGAGGAAGAGCAGGGCGACAGCATGAAGCTTACCAGCATTCAGAGCATAACGGATTTTATTACCTGCGCCGGCAGGACGCTGCCGGAAAACATCCGGATCTGGGCCAGAAGGAACCTGGCGGTAGCCCGTTCCCACGAGGTATCCCAGGAGGAGCGCCGCCATGCCCAGCGCGCGCTTTCTATTATGATGAATATTCAGTGGAAGGGCAACTATTTTCACGATGTGGATCCTGCGGAAGCCCGCCGCATCCTGGACGAAGAGCTGTACGGCATGGAATCGGTAAAGCAGCGGATCATTGAGACGATTATCCAGATTAACCGCACACACACGCTGCCGGCTTACGGGCTTTTGCTCATCGGACCGGCGGGTACGGGAAAATCCCAGATTGCCTACGCGGTGGCCCGCATTCTGAAGCTTCCCTGGACGACGCTGGACATGAGTTCCATCAACGACCCGGAACAGCTTACCGGAAGCTCCAGGATCTACGCCAACGCAAAGCCTGGGATTATCATGGACGCCTTTTCCGCGGCCGGGGAGTCCAGCCTGGTGTTTATCATCAACGAGCTGGATAAGGCGGCCTCCGGCAAAGGAAACGGCAATCCTGCGGACGTTCTTCTGACGCTGCTGGACAACCTGGGTTTTACCGATAACTATATGGAATGCATGATTCCCACGACAGGCGTTTATCCCATCGCCACGGCCAATGAGAAGGATCAGATCAGCGCGCCGCTGATGTCCAGGTTCGCGGTGATTGAGATTCCGGATTACACGCCGGAAGAAAAGAAAGTGATTTTTTCCAGGTACGCCCTGCCGAAAGTACTGAAGCGTATGGGAATGCGAAAGGAAGAGTGTACCTTGACTAAGGAAGGGCTGGAGACGGTGATCGAGCTGCACCGGAATACCAGCGGCATCCGGGATCTGGAGCAGGCGGCGGAGCACCTGGCGGCCAACGCACTGTACCAGATCGAAGTAGATCATGTAAAACAGGTGGTATTTGACCGGGAGATGGTAACGCAGCTTCTGGGATAGGAAAAGGAGCGTAGGAAAGATGATTGACCTGACACATGCCTCTCGTGTCTTTGAAGAATATCTGGATTCGTTTTGCCGGGAAGATGAGAAAATCAAACTGAAAATCATCCATACCCAAGGCGTGATCCGCTGCGCGGCCCAAATCGCCGCGCGCATGGGCCTTGAAAAAGAAGACGCCGCCCTGGCGGAACTCATCGCCCTTCTTCACGACATCGGGCGTTTTGAACAGATCCGGCAGTTCGACAGCTTTGAGCCTGGTGTTATGGATCACGCGGCCTTCGGCGTGGAGCTTCTGTTTGGAAAAGAGCAGAGGATCCGGAGCTTCGTGAAAGAGGATACCTGGGATTCCATCATCCGGGAGGCCATTGCCAGACACAGCGATTATGAGGTGGGGGACGGGCTGGACGCAAGAACGCTTCTCCACGCCCGGATGATCCGGGACGCGGATAAGCTGGACAACTGCCGGGTAAAACTGGAGGATAAGATCGAGGTGCTTCTGGGATGCGGCGCAGACGAAGCGGGAAGCCAGGAAATCTCCCAGGCGACCTGGGAGGAGTGCCTGGAAGGAAAGTCGATTCATTCCGCCAACCGGAAAACCAAAATGGATTACTGGGTTTCCTATGTCGCGTATTTTTTTGACATTAATTTTCCGGCCACAGCAGAAATCATCCTGGAAAACCAGTATCCGGACCGGATCGTTTTGCGGATTCCCTATTCCAATCCGGATACGGAAAGGAAAATGCGTCTGCTTGCCGGACGGGTCAGGGAATTCCTGCAAAAGAAGGCGGCTAAATCACTGCCAGAAGAATAAAGTTCAGAAGAAAGAGGAGGGAAGCGGCCCAGAGAATGGGATGCACGCTTCCAGCCTCTTTTTTGCACACCTTCACAATTCCGTAGGAAAGAAAGCCAAAGGCGATACCGTAGGAAATGCTGTAGCAAAGCGCCATAAACAGTCCGGTAAAGAACGCGGGCACGGCCTCGGCAAAATCGTCCCAGCGGATCTCCCGAAAGGCGGAGGTCATCATGATTCCCACTGCCACCAGGGCCGGCGCCGTAGCGGCGGAGGGGATCGCGCTTACAAAAGAGGCCAGGAAGGCGCTGAGGGCGAAGCACAGAGAGACCACTACGCTGGTGAGCCCGGTCCGCCCTCCCGCTTCTATTCCGGCGGCGCTCTCTACATAAGTCGTGGTATTGGAGGTCCCGAAGAGCGAACCGACAGAGGTGGCAATCGCATCCGCGAAAAGCGCTTTGTCCATTTTTGACTGAAAGCCGGAACCGGAAAACATGGCTTCCTCATCCTCTGCGCTGAAAATGCCGCTGCGCCGCCCCGTTCCGATGAAACCGCCGATGGTGTCAAAGGTATCCGAAACGCTCAGGGAGAAAATGGTGATCAGCACCAGAGGCAGTTTGGACACGTCCTGAAACAGAGAAGGCAGTCCCTGAGAAGTAAAAATAACACCCATGGCAGAAGGCAGGGCCTGACAGGCTTCCCGAAAGCTTACCGTGCTTCCGGCGGCGGTTACGCCCATGGGAATTCCAAGAAGCGCGGTGAGCAGAATCCCGATCAGAATGGCTCCCTTTACGTTGAGGACCAGCAGCACAAGAGTCAGTACCAGTCCCATGAGAAACAGCCAAAGAGAGGGCTGATCGAAAGCGGCAAGGGCTGGGACTCCGGAATCAAAGGTGAGGATCCCCGCGTTCAGGAAGCCGATGTACGCAACAAAAAGACCGATCCCTCCTCCGATGGCGTTCTGCAGGCTTGGAGGAATCGAACGGATAATGGACTTTCTGAGCCTGGTTACGGTGATAAGAATATTAATCAGGCCGCAGAGAAAGACCATGGAGAGAGCCTGCTGCCAGGTAAAGCCCAGGGCGAAGCAGACCGTATAGACGAAGAAGGCGTTTAATCCCATCCCCGGCGCCTGGGCATAGGGCACATTCGCAAACAGTCCCATGACCAGCGTGCCGATGATGGAAGCGATAATGGTGGCCAGAAACACAGCGCCCCATTCCATCCCGGACTGACTTAACAGGTCGGGATTCACTACGATAATATAGGCCATGGTAAAAAAGGTGGTGAGGCCGGCGACGGCCTCGGTCGTAAGGGTGGTTCCATTCTCTTTCAATTTAAAAATTTTTTCTAACATGTTTTTCCTCATCTTTTCAAACCGTTTTTCTCTTTTTCCTATTATAATTGAATTTTTATTATTTTTAAAGGGGAAGGTGGTATTTATATGGGACATCTTCTGCCGTATTCTTTTCCCATAGAAACAAACAGGAAAGGAGCGGCGAGCAATGAAAGGATACAATACGGAAGATGGCTATATGGGATATGTAGACGGCGGGTATCAGCTCTTTGCCAGCGAAGCGGACTACCTGGAATGGCTGGAAGATTAAAGGGGGAAGAAGCATGAACGGATTTTTTGATTTTAACCGGGACGGACACCTGGACGGTTTTGAGAGGACGGCGGAATTTCTTTTTTACAAAGGAACCGGTCAGAGTACAATGACAGAATTTGAACG
>CALWMW010000201.1 GCA_944382085.1 uncultured Lachnospiraceae bacterium
CGATTACATCCTCGAAGCTTTCTTCCTCCTGGCTGATCTGTTCTCTGGCTTCCTGAATGATGTAGTCCGGAAGGCCAAGCTTCTCGGAGATGGCAAAGGCGTTGCTCTTGCCGGGGACTCCGATGAGAAGCCGGGAGGTGGGGCGCAGCGTTTCTACGTCAAATTCACAGCAGCCGTTCTCCACGCCCGGCGTAGAGAGGGCGAAAACCTTGAGCTCGCTGTAGTGGGTGGTGGCCATGGTACGAATTCCCCTCCGGTGCAGGTTGGAGAGAATCGCAATGGCCAGCGCCGCTCCTTCGGTAGGATCGGTCCCGGCTCCCAGCTCGTCAAAGAGCACCAGAGAGCGTTCGTCCGCCTGGTTCCAGAAGGATACAATGTTCGTCATATGGGAAGAGAAGGTGCTGAGGCTCTGCTCAATGCTCTGCTCATCCCCGATATCCGCAAAGACCTCTGTGAAAACTGAGAGCTCGGATCGGTCCGCCGCGGGAATATGAAGGCCCGCCTGTCCCAGAAGAGTAAACAGCCCTACGGTCTTTAAGGATACGGTCTTGCCACCGGTATTGGGTCCGGAGATTACCAGCAGGGTGAAGTCTCCTCCCAGCCGGATATCCACCGGAACAACCCTGACGGGATCCAGAAGAGGATGACGGCCCTTGCGGATCGAAATCCGCCCCTCCTCATTGAAGACCGGCTCCGTGCCGTTGTAAGACCGGGAAAGCCTGGCTCTGGCAAAGATAAAGTCAAGCTCGGTGAGGAGCTGAATGTCTTCTTCAATCGCCGGGGCCTCCAGAGCCGCCTGGCTGCTGAGGTCCGCCAGGATCTTTTCGATCTCCTTTTCCTCCCGGATCTCCAGTTCCCGGAGGTCATTGTTCAGCTTTACAATGGCCATGGGCTCAATAAAAAGGGTGGAGCCGGTGGAGGACTGGTCGTGAATCATCCCCGGCACCTGGGAGCGGTGCTCCGCCTTTACCGGGATACAGAAACGGCCGTTTCGCTGGGTCACCACCGCGTCCTGCAGATACGTCCGGTAGGAACCGTTCACATAAGAAGTAAGCTGAGAACGGATCCGCTCGTTGGTAAGCTGCATCTGGCGGCGCACCTGGCGCAGGCCGGGGCTGGCGTTGTCGTCGATCTCTTCTTCCGAAGGGATGCACCGGCGGATCTCCGCGCTCAGAGGCGTCAGAGGCTGCAGATTCTGAAACATTCCGCTGAGGGAAGTCTCCTCTTCCTGGCCGGTTTCCCCCCTGGACCAGGCTTTCACGCGGGAGCAGGTCTCCAGAAGGCGGCACAGACGCAGCAGCTCTTCGACGCCAAGAGAACTGCCCACCTCCAGGCGCTTCAGGGAACCTCTCAGGTCTGTCACACCGGAAAAAGAGACGCTGCCCTTCCTCAGAAGCATGTTGACGGCGTCGCTGGTCTCTCTTTGCATCTGCAGGATCCGGGGCAGTTCCGTCTGAGGCGCAAGAGCGCGGCAGAGGGCCTTGCCGGGAGCGGAACCCGCAAGCTCTGTAAGCTTCTGAATGATTTTTTCATATTCCAACACTTTTAATGCTTTTTCATTCATAATTCTGGTTCTCCAAATTTCGTTCTGATACCTTCCTATTGTATCCTATATTCCGGACAGTGGCAACCGCAAACCGGCTTCGTTTTTGCCGGAACGGCACATTGGCACTTGACAAATGCGCCGCGGTATAGTATAAAAGAAAACAGAAACCGTCGAGGAAGTGTAAGTACCCTTCAGGGAATGTTTCAGAGAGCTGCGGATGGTGGGAGCGCGGCACAGGAAGCGGAGGGGAATGGGCTTCTGAGGGCAGACCGAACGGGAAGTAGGCGAGCCGGAGAGGATCCTCCGTTATCAAGGATCAGCATATTTTCGTATGCGCAGAGTGGGCGGCACAGCCGTCAAGCCAGGTGGCACCGCAGGAGAACGCACAGCAGCTCCTGTCCCGGCAGAGAATCGTTGCATGGGACGGGGGCTTTTCTTTTGCCTTTTCTCAGGCGAAGTCTTTGCCCGGTCCCGAATCCAAAAAGAGAGGAGAAAGGCTATGAGTAAAAACAAAGAGATCCCCTACAAAATCTATCTGGAAGAGCAGGAGATGCCGAAGCAGTGGTATAACGTGCGGGCTGACATGAAGAACAAACCCGCGCCTCTTCTGAACCCCGCGACTTTGAAACCGATGACGGCTCAGGAGCTGGAAGGAGTCTTCTGCCGGGAACTGGTAAAGCAGGAGTTGGATGATACCACTGCTTATGTTGATATTCCGGAAGAGATCCTGAAATTTTACAAAATGTACCGGCCCTCTCCCCTGGTGCGGGCTTACTGCCTGGAGGAGAAGCTTCAGACTCCGGCCAAGATTTATTACAAATTTGAAGGAAACAATACCAGCGGCAGCCATAAGCTGAATTCCGCCATAGCCCAGGCGTATTACGCCAAGATGCAGGGCCTCAAGGGCGTCACCACAGAGACGGGGGCCGGACAGTGGGGGACCGCGCTTTCCATGGCCTGCGCTTATCTGGGACTGGACTGCCAGGTTTATATGGTAAAAGTATCTTATGAACAGAAGCCCTTCCGCCGGGAGGTTATGCGCACCTACGGAGCAAAGGTGACTCCCTCCCCCTCAGAGACTACGGAAGTGGGACGCAGGATTCTGGCGGAGAATCCCGGAACCAGCGGAAGCCTTGGCTGCGCGATTTCAGAGGCGGTGGAGGCGGCGCTGAACCAGGAAGGCTACCGCTACGTACTGGGCAGCGTGCTGAACCAGGTGCTTCTTCACCAGTCTATTATCGGCCTTGAGACGAAGGCGGCGCTGGACAAATATGGAGTGAAGCCGGATATCATTATCGGCTGCGCCGGCGGCGGTTCCAACCTGGGCGGACTGATCTCGCCCTTTATGGGAGAAAAGCTCAGGGGAGAGAAGGATTACCGCTTCATCGCCGTGGAGCCCGCTTCCTGCCCCAGCCTTACCAGAGGCGTTTTCGCCTATGACTTCTGCGATACCGGAAAGGTATGCCCCATGGCGAAGATGTACACCCTGGGCCACGCCTTCATTCCTTCCGCAAACCATGCGGGCGGTCTCCGCTATCACGGCATGAGCAGCGTTCTCTCTCAGCTCTATCACGACAAAATGATGGAAGCGGTATCGGTAGAACAGACCTCCGTCTTCCAGGCCGCGGAGTATTTCGCGCGGGTCGAAGGCATCCTTCCGGCGCCGGAGAGCAGCCATGCCATCCGGGCGGCCATTGACGAGGCTTTGAAGTGCAAAGAGACCGGAGAAGAGAAGACGATCCTCTTCGGACTTACCGGTACCGGATATTTTGATATGGTGGCTTACGAGAAGTTCAACAACGGGGAGATGACGGACTACATTCCCACCCAGGAGGATCTGCAGAGAGGATTTGACGGGATTCCTAAATTTCCGGGGAATGAGTTTTAAGTAAGGCCTGGTTTTAGGTATTTACGCCTGTACTTTTTTCAGGTATAATAGGTAAGAGCATTTGGGATGGCGGATAAGCAGCACAATGCGGATCGGCCATCCTTTTTTTGAAGTCTGAATGGAAAGGGAACAGGGTGCCATTATGAAATATATTGAATCCTTCCGGGAGGGAGAGAAAGTAAACGAAGTCTACCTTTGCAAATACAAGCAGTCCGCCACGGCGAAGAATGGAAAGCTGTATGAGAATGTGATTCTTCAGGATAAGTCGGGAACCATCGACGCCAAGATCTGGGATCCCAATTCCTCCGGCATTGAAGAGTTTGGAGTAATGGATTACGTGTTCATCACCGGAGATGTGACCAGCTTTCAGGGAACGCTTCAGATGAGCATCAAAAGAGCGAGAATCGCGG
>CALWMW010000202.1 GCA_944382085.1 uncultured Lachnospiraceae bacterium
TGAGAAAAATGTGTCAACTAATCTTGACAATATCACCATGAAGGCCTTTGCCCAGGCCGGAGCCGCGGACACGGGCGCTGTTTTAGACGAAGGGTTTGCGGAGGCGCTGCTTTCCCAGGAAGAAGAGAGATCTGTCCAGGCTCAGGTGACGGATCCATGGTTTACCCATCGGTACAACCGGGAGCGGGAAAAATTGTTTTGCCAGGCTATGAAACTAAACAAAGAATTTGTTCTTTCCTCTAAGCGGTGCCGGGAAAATCTGATTACTCTGGCCCAGTACTGGGGGATGAAGCAGGGGGAGAACAACGAGCGCATCGTCTTTGCGAAGGAGGACCGGGAAGCCTTTGCGGCGGCTCTTTATCAGACGCTTTTTCTTCTGGTTCCGGTTCTGTCGTCTACCTTTGCTTCTATGGGGACGTTCCTGCGGGATGTGAAAGAACCGGGGGTTTTGGGAACGCTGATTGTGGATGAGGCGGGACAGGCCCAGCCACAGATGGCGGTAGGCGCGCTGTTCCGCTGCAGAAATGCGGTGATTGTAGGAGATCCCAAGCCGGTGGAGCCGGTGGCGACCGGAGATCTGGATCTCCTGAAAAAAACATTTCAGGATGAGACGCTTCGGCCCTACCTGGCCAAAACCGTATCGGTTCAGAGCTTTGCCGACAAAATGAACCGGTTCGGAACCTATCTGGAGAATGGCACAGAGGAGCCGGAGTGGGTGGGATGTCCCCTGCTGGTTCACCGGCGCTGCATTTCGCCCATGTATGAGATTTCCAATGAAATATCCTACAATGGGATGATGAAGCAGCAGACCCGAAAGCCGGATTCCAAAAAAACGGAGCGCTTCCTGTACGACCGGTCGCAGTGGATCAACGTAACGGGAAAAGAACAGGGGCAAAAGGATCACTTTGTGGAAGCGCAGGGGCGTAAGGTGTGCGAAATGCTGGAAAAAGCCTTTTCGGGTACGCCGGATCCGGATCTCTTCCTGATCAGTCCCTTTACCTCCGTGGTGCGGGGGATGAGAAAATATCTTCAGCAGTATCAGAGCGCTCACCCGGACAGCCCGTTGGCCGCGTGCAGACCGGAGTGGCTTGGCGGGCACATCGGGACGGTTCACACCTTCCAGGGAAAAGAGGCGGCGGAGGTTATTTTTCTTCTGGGATGCGATGAAAGCGCAGGCGCCCAGGGGGCCGTGCGCTGGGTTAATTCCAATATTGTCAATGTGGCGGCCACACGGGCAAAGTACCGGTTCTACGTGATTGGCGATGAGAACGTCTGGCGGGCGTCGGAGGTGGTCGGCCAGGCGAAAAAGATTCTTGACGCGTTTGCCATCCGGCAGATTAAGACGATTCTGAACCGGGAATTGCCGGAGGAGGAGAAGAAAAAAGCGCTGGGTGAGGCGGCGGCCGCGCTTCCGCCGGCTTCCTCCTTCCATACGGAGATATCAGAAAGCGAGGCAGGAGAAAAAGAATATACCGTAGAGACCGGAGGGCTTCTGGAAGCGCTGGCGCCGGAATTCGCGGAAGAGAAGCTGACGCCGGAACAGCTTTCACCTTTTGGCTTTGATTCGGAAGCGGACCTTGAAAAGCTGCCGCCTCCCATTCAGGAAAATCTCCGAATGGGAATCCGGCTCTACTATCTTCTGCGGGCCGTCTACGAAGCGAACCAGAAGCTGGACGCCTCCTGTTGTTCGATCCTGTTCTGCAAGGCAATGGAGCTTCAGATGCAGGAGTGCTTTGGAAACAGTCTCAAGCGCCTTCTGCCGGATGCGAAAATGAGCGGCCGGGGGACGCTTGGAAAGACAGAGATCAGCCGGCTGACGCTGGGAAATTTCCATTTCCTGATTGGGAAAAACAGCGGCATGCTGGCCGCCAGGATGGCAGAACGCGGAGAATCGCGCTACGACGCGGACTGGTGGAGACAGTACGAAACGCGTCTGAAAAAATGCGCCGGACAGCGGAATCAGTGCTGCCATTCCGGACTGTTTACCTGGCAGGACCAGAAAATTCTGATTCAGGAAATTTTCCGGGAAGAAAACGCAAGGGAAGAGAAGATGAAAGGGCTTCTCTTTGAAGCGGAAGTAGGGAGACGATTATCGTGATTGAAGTAGAGATCAAGCTTCCGGTTCCGGAAGCCGACGCAGTGAAAGAAAAGCTTCTGAATCTCGGCTTTCGGGAAGAACGCTGGATTCAGGAACACGACGTATATTTTGACGACAGCCGGAATTCCATCCGTACCAGAGGGGAAGCCCTGCGGGTGCGGGAAACCAAGGACTGCCGTACCGGGCAGATCAGCGCTCAGATGAACTATAAGGGCAGAAAGCTGGACGATCAGACCATGATCCGTCAGGAACTGGAGACGGAAGTGGGAGACGGCACCGTCTGCAAAGCGATTCTACAGGCTGCAGGATACGCGCCTGCTGTTCCGGAAGTGTGGAAAGAGCGGCGGATGCTGCGAAAGGATGAGATTACCGCCTGCCTGGATCACGTGCAGGGACTGGGCGGTTTCCTGGAGCTGGAAATCCTGGTAAAAGGAGAGGAAGAGCGGGAAGAGGCTCTGAAAAAGATCGAAGCAACTCTTTCCCAGTTGGGCTACCGGATTTGTGACACGGTGCGGACTTCCTATCTGTCCATGCTGCAGAATAAAAGTTGAATCGATATCCGAAAAGGGAGGAAAAAGAGGATGGATGCAAGAACGTTGTATGAGATGCTGGAGCTTCCGGCTTCCGTAAAGGAGACTCTGGAGCTTCTGGAACAAAAGGGGATTTCTCCCATGCCGGAAGAATTGAAAGAAAAAATTCTGGATCCTGCGCGGTGGGACGCGGGGATCCGGGAACTTCAGCTGTTTCTGGGAGACGACCCGGACGGGATGAAGATGCTCTGGGAACTGCTGCAGATCGCGGGAAGCTTTTCCTATGAACAGTACAAGGAGAAAGGCATTCCTCTGGAACTGTTTGCGCCTACGATGAAGTTCTGCACCCGGTTTCTGGGGGAACATCTGCGGACGTACGGGACGTATCAATTCGTCTGGGGATGGTGGTTTCCCAGGCAGCTGTCTTTGCGGGAATTTCGGGTAGGCGCTCTGGAATACGAATTTGCCGGGGAAGAGAACCGCAGGATCTATCTGCACATTCCCTCGGACGCGGATCTTAGACCGGAATCCGTCAGCAGGTCGATCAAAGATTTTCTGGCGTTCCGAAAGGACAAGTTTCCCCAGTGGGAGGATGTTCCTATGGCCTGCGATTCCTGGATGCTTTCTCCGGCGCTGAAAGAGCTGCTGGACGCGGATTCCAACATCCTGTCCTTTCAGAAGCGGTTTGTTCTGGATGAGACGGATCCGGACGCGATGTGGTTTATGGACTGGGTATATCCGGGCTGCAAGACGGTTGACGAAACCCTTCCGGAAGGCACCTCCCTGCAGCGCAGAATGAAAGCGCATCTGCTTCAGGGGAAGAAGGTAGGCGTAGCCAGGGGACATCTCATCTTAGGAGAAGAGAAAATCTGAGATAATTTAGCGAAAAAGAAACCGGCGCAGAAAACCTGCGCCGGTTTTAAAATACGGATTTTGATTCAAATCACTCTGCTCAGATCTGAGGACCAGCGGAAACAAGAGCCTTTCCAGCTGCGTTGCCTTCGTATTTCGCAAAGTTCTTAACGAATCTCTGTGCCAGATCCTTCGCCTTGGTCTCCCACTCAGAAGCGTCTGCGTAGGTATCGCGGGGATCCAGAATGTTCGTATCAACGCCCGGAAGCTCGGTGGGAACTTCGATGTTGAAGTACGGAATCTTCTTGGTGGGCGCTTTCAGGATATCGCCGTTGAGGATCGCGTCGATGATTCCACGGGTATCCTTGATGGAGATACGCTTGCCGCTTCCGTTCCATCCGGTATTTACCAGATAAGCCTTCGCGCCGCTCTTCTCCATTCTCTTAACCAGCTCTTCTGCATACTTGGTAGGATGCAGCTCCAGGAATGCCTGGCCGAAGCAAGCGGAGAAGGTAGGAGTCGGCTCGGTGATGCCGCGCTCCGTTCCTGCTAACTTTGCGGTAAATCCGGACAGGAAGTAGTACTGGGTCTGCTCCGGAGTCAGGATGGATACCGGCGGAAGTACGCCG
>CALWMW010000203.1 GCA_944382085.1 uncultured Lachnospiraceae bacterium
CAGGACGAAGGTCTGTTCCAGACAGATCTGTTTACCGACGCGAAAGAACTGGAGCGTGAAAAGAATCTGCAGGAGGCCATGCTGGGGCTTCGGAAAAAATACGGCCGAAACGCGGTGCTGAAGGGCACCAGTTTTCTGGAGGGCGCTACCATGCGGGAGCGAAACCAGCAGATCGGCGGCCATAAAGCTTAAAAGGAGGCGCCGCATGGACGACTATAAAAACACCCCGGAAGGCCGGGCAGCGCGCCAAAAATACGGAGATCTTCTGCAGCGCGCCCGGCCCGAACCGTCCTTTCGGCATCCCAGGATGCCTGTGTCCAGCCGGGCAAAGATCTTCTCCCCTTTTGCCGCCCTGCGGGGCTACGAGGAAGAAATCGCGGAGGAAGGAGCCTGGCATTTAAGAATCCCCCGGTCGGAACCGTCTGAGGAACAAAAAGAAGCCCTCTCGGCCAAGCTTCAGCAGCTTCGAAAGGGCATGTCCCTAAAAGTCACTTATTTTGAAGGTACGCCGGATTCCGGTTTCTCCCGGACGGTCTTCGGCACAGTGGAGCAGCTGGATTTTGCGCAGCGTAAGCTGTGGATCGCCTGCGGCGAAAAAACCGTTCTTGGCAAGGAGCGTCCCAAGCTTCTCTGTTTTGAGGACATCCTGGAACTTATGTTTTAAAAAGGCGGAGCCGTTTTCCTGGCTCCGCCTTTTCTTCTCGGTCAGTCCTTTTTCTCAAGAAGATCCGAGTACAGCTCTTCCCGGTACGCCCCCTGGGCGATCAGCTTCTTGAAGCTCTCCACCACAATCGGCTTGTCCTCCTTGTAAGTAACGCCGAACCACCGGTCCTTCGTCTCCAGCACCTTTACGGTGAATTTCTTTTCCCTGAGCAGGCCGCCGATCAGCGTGGGAAGAAGATACTCCGCCTTCAGGGGATTGGCCGGAACCGCCGTCTCAAAGAAGGTATGGAAGCCTTTCTCCAGCACCTCCACAAAAGGCGGATCGCATCCCTCCTTTGCCGGGAAGCCCCACATGTTCATGGACACATAAGAATCCGGATCCAGCCTCTGGCCGTTGGCCTCCGCTCCTACCGCCCCGGTAACCGGGTCGATGGTCTTGACAATGTTGGAAGTCTCCACCACATCCGCGATGTGCGTATGCCCCTCCGTCACCTGGCATACCCCTCTGGTCACCCCGCCGTAGTCCGACAGCGTATTCTTGAGAATGAAACCGGCCATGGCCACCGCCGTATCCGCATGATCCGCGGACAGCCACTGATGCAGCTGGCCAAAAGCCTCTTTCCCGTAATAATCGTCCGCGTTGATCACAGCAAAGGGCTCATGGAGAAGGTGCTTCGCTGCCAGAACCGCCTGGCCCGTCCCCCAGGGTTTGGTCCGTCCCTCCGGAACCGAAAACCCTTCCGGAATCTCCTTCAGGTCCTGAAACGCATAGGCAGTCTCCACCTGGAGCTCCCGGCAGATCTGCTCCACCCGGTTTCCGATGCGCTCACGGAAATCCTCCTCGATGTCCCTGCGGATCACAAAAATGATCTTACGGAATCCGGCCGCAATGGCATCGTGGATGGAATAATCCATAATGATCTCATCGTGCAGCCCCACAGGCTCCAACTGCTTGATCCCCGTCCCGAAGCGGCTGCCGATACCGGCAGCCATAATAAGCAATGTTGTTTTTTTCATTTGAATTTTCCTCTTCCGAATTTTTATAAACTTATTATACTTCCTCTTCCGGATTCTGTAAATTCCTTTTTCTGGTTCCCTCTCTAAAATCAAACCTTCTGTCAACCGGCCTTTACCAGCTTTCCGGTAATCGGAAGCCAGAACTGCACCAGCGGGCCCGTAAGGCAGACCGCGGCAATCGTTCCGACGCCTACCGTCCCTCCCAGAAGGAACCCAAGAACGACAAAGAACAGATCGCAGGCAACCCGCACCCAGCGAAATTCTACTCTTTCGATTTTATCCGATAAGATCACCGCCACCAGATCGTTGGGGCCTGTTCCGGCATTGCTGTTGATCACAATAGACATGCCCGCCGAAAGGATCACGCATCCCGCCAGCATACTGAGAATCCTTCCCCCCATAGGGGAACCGCCGTTGATATAATTTCCAAACAGCCAGGTAAACAGATCAATGATCGGTCCTCCGCAGAACGCGCAGACTACCGTCCCCGGCTTCACGTATCCTTTGGTCGTCAGCAGCATCGCCGCCATAAGAACGCAAAGCACGATCACATGTACGGTTCCCACCGTAAGGCCAAAAACCACCGACAATCCCTGAATAAACACGGTAAAGGGATCCGTTCCCAGCTCTGAAAGCAAAAACAGCGTCACGCCCAAATGCGCTACGGTTAAGCCGAGAAAAAGAAACGCAAGGGCGATGGCCCAGTCCTTCCCGCTCCGCTTCGAGGTATCTGACGCGAATTTCCTTTTTTCTTTTCCCATAGAATCAACACCCTTTTAAACGGTCCGGTTTCCTGATGCACTCCCCTTCCTGGGGATAAAAAACCGCTGCATATCCACATGTTCTAACGTCAGCAGCTTCACCTTTTTCTCTATGCCCCCTGCGTATCCGGTAAGGCTGCCGTTTGTCCCCACGACGTGGTGGCAGGGCACAATGACAGAGATTTTATTGCGTCCCACCGCGCCGCCTACGGCCTGGGCAGACATCCGAGGCAGACCTTTTTTCGCGGCGATCTGCTTTGCGATCTCGCCGTATGTTATCGTCTGTCCGTATGGAATGGTACAGAGGATTTCCCATACCTCTTTCTGAAAGGCCGTGCCGATAAAATGGAGCGGGATCGCAACATCCGGCTCTTTCCCCAAAAAGTAAAGATCCAGCCATTGCCTTACTTTTTCAAAAATGGGAAGTTCCCTTTCTTTCGGCCCATCTTCCAGTTGGCGGGCAAAATACTTTTGTCCCTCAAACCACAGTCCTGTCAAGCCAATCTCGTCGGCAGCCATAAGCATATCCCCAAGGGGCGAGCGGTAGTAACTGGTATACTGCATCTCCGTTTCCATTCTTGCTTTCTCCTCCTTTCCGGCGCGTCAGACAGCGCTTTTACCGAGTATTTCCTTCTCTGACAGGAAGATCCATACTCCCCGAAGCCTTTATTTTACCTCTACCAGCTCAATTCGGAAGTTCAGTTCTTTTCCCGCCATCTCATGGTTCGCGTCAAAGGTGATGGTAACGTCGTCCTTCGCCGTCACCCGCACCGGGAAAGGCTGCCCGTACTGATTGGACAAAAACGCCTGCTGTCCCACTTCCAGTTTCTCAGAGCCGGGAAGCTGAGCGATCTCCAGGGTAAAAACCGCGTTGGGATCCGGCATGCCGTACGCTTCTTCCGGCGCAAGGTGCACGTCCACAATCTGTCCCACTTCCATATCCGCCACCGCTGCGTCAAATCCCCGGATCATCTGTCCTGCCCCGCAGACAAATTCCAGCGGTTCGCCCCGGTCATAGGAGGAATCAAACTGGGTTCCGTCGTTAAACGTCCCCCGGTAATGGGTCCGGCAGGTTTTGCCTACATTCTTTCCGGTAAACGCCGGCCTGGAACCGCATCCTCCGCCGCAGTTTCCGCCGCAGGAATGGCCTTCTTCATGCTCCCCGCAGGAATGGCCGTCCTCATGGTGATGATCGCAGCTTGTCCCGGCGGAAACCAATTCTCCTTTCAGATAAGCGTCCACCGCCTGATCCGCGTCTCCCTGCGCGCCGGAGCAAAGTTCGATCCCGGCTTCCTCCAGCGCTGCCTGGGCGCCTCCGCCGACTCCGCCGCAGATCAGCACATCCACGTTCTGCTCCGCCAGAAGACCGGCCAGAGCGCCGTGGCCGGTTCCGTTGGAACCGATCACCTGGCTGGAAACCACCTGAGTATCCTCCACCTCATAAACCTTAAAAAACTCCGTCTTGCCAAAGTGCTGAAAAATCTTTCCGTTGTCATACGTTACCGCAATTTTCATATTCTGAATCCTCCTATGTGTTTTATTCTATTTAAAAGGGATCCGGCGGTACCCGGCTCCCAAAAACAAAGCCCCGTTTTCCGCTCTCACGGCAGGATCTGTACCGGTCGGAAATCCAGATAGTCTCCGGACACCAAAAAATAGGGAATGCCATGGAATCTCCCCCGGA
>CALWMW010000204.1 GCA_944382085.1 uncultured Lachnospiraceae bacterium
TGAAGGGATAATTCCAGGGAGACATCACCAGAACCACTCCGTAAGGTTCCGGGGAAACAAAGCTTTTGGCGTGGAACTGAGCCAGCGGCGTCAGGACTCTTTTGGGTCTGGCATAACCTCTCAGATGGCGGAGCATAAAGGAAAGCTCGCTTAGTACCATCCCGGTCTCGCACATGTACGTCTCAAATCCGGATTTCTTCAGGTCTGCCTGAAGCGCCTGATTGATCTCCTCTTCGTATTTCTCAATCGTCTTTTTTAACGCCGCCAGCGCTCCCATTCTCCAGGAAACCTTCTTGGTCTTTCCGGTGGCGAAATAAGCACGCTGCTCCTGTACCAGATCTTTAATCTCCATAACACACCTCCAGAATGCGGATCACCGCTTCTCTCGTCACCTGTCTTGGGTTTACAATCGACGCTCCGTCGTTCAGGGCGGTCTTCGCCACCTCCGGGAAGGCTGCCGGATCCACTCCGGCTTCCTTTAACGTCTGTGGAAGTCCGGTGAGGGTGTGGAGACGGCTTCTTAACCGCAGGACCTCCGCAATGGCGCGGTCCGCGCGTTTTCTGGAGGGCGTCTTTTCGTAAACCTCTTCTCCCGCCAGATAAAACAGAAGTTTTCCGTAGGAATCCGCGCAGACCTTCCGATTGAACATCATACCCGCCGGCAGAAGAATGTTCATCGCGTCGCCGTGGGGCACTCCGCAGACGCCTCCCAGGGCATGGCCGATGGCATGGACGATTCCCACCATGCTGTTGCTGAAGGAAGCGCCTGCCAGAAAGCTTGCGTTGGCCAGAGCCAGTCTTGCCTTGGCAGAGCCGCCGAAACGCACCGCCTTGATCAGATTCTCCCGCACCAGGCCGATTGCCGTCAGGGCGTAGGCGTCGCTTACCGGATTCTTCTGGATGCAGCTGTACGCCTCAATGGCGTGACAAAGGGTGTCCATACCGGTGGAAGCGGTAATCCTGGGCGGCAGGGTCATGGTCATCCGGGGATCCAGCACCGCCACATCCGGCATCAGTTCTGTAGAAATGTATTCCATCTTCACATGCGCCTTGGTATCCTTGATCACGGCAACCGCCGTAGCCTCGCTTCCCGTCCCGGCAGTGGTAGGCACCGCCACAAAGGGAATATGCGCGCCTCTTGGAATGCTCTCGCAGCCCATCAGCGTCTTTAAGTCGTCCGCTTTCTGGCTGATGAGGAGCCGCACTCCCTTGGCGGTATCCAGAACGCTTCCGCCTCCTACGGCCAGAAGGCTGTCGCACCCGTAATCCCGGTACTCTTCCGCGATGCGGTTCACCGTATCAATGCTGCTGTCCCTGGGAATCTCCGTGAACACCCGGCCAACCGGAAGATCTCCCAGAGCGTTCAGAACAATCGAAAGGGTGCCGATTTTTTCCAGAACGCCGTCGCTTAATACCATGGGCTTCCTGGCTCCCAGCATTTTCAGTTCATAGGCGATGTTGTCTGCCGCCCCGGTTCCGGAGCAAAGCTTTGTGGGATTCGTAAACTCAAAATATGTAGACATGATTACCTCCGTATGTATTCCGTTATCTTCCGGATTCCAGCAGCGCCTTCCCGTAGACCAGAAGGGAGGACACCTGTTTTTCGGGAACTTCTTTTAAAATCCGTTTCGACATAAAAGGCGGAAAAAGATACGCCTCCAGGTATTCCACACAGCGCACAAAGCTCATGGTCTGATAGATATCTCCCTCCAGGAAAAACAGATGGGCGGCGTACGCATCCGCTACGCCGATCTGGCCGCTGAGCACCCGGAAGGCGCCCTCCACGGATTTAAAACGCATGGTAATGTCCGCTCTCTGCGCCCGGCGGATCCTGGCGATCCCCTTCTCCGGATCTTTCCGCATAGCCAGCACCGCTCCCCCCGGTCCGCATACCAGCTTGAGGGTCAGGCCGTCTCTCCACTGATGAATCTCCTTGCGCACCCGGCTGTCCTCCCGGTAGAGAACCCGGAAGCCCCGGAACAGCGCTTCCAGCACGATCTGGTTTACGCCGCTTAACAGTTCTTTTTTCATTTCCGCTCCGTCCTTTCCTTCTCTTCCGCCTGCATGGCTCTGAAGCAGGCTGCCACTTCTCTCATAAGCTCCGTAAAATTCCGGATCTTTTCCTCTCCCAGCCGTTCCAGAACGCCCCTGGGAAACTTGAGGATCTCCCGGTGGGCTTCCTCATAAAAGGGAACGCCCTTTTCGGTCAGCGACAGATATACCTGCCTCCGGTCCTGCGCCGACCGTTCCCGTTTCACCAGGCCCTGCTCCTCCAGCCGGTTGAGAATGACATTCATCTGAGATTTTTTCATGGAGAGAAGACCGCACAGCTGCGTGGCGGTGAGGGCCTCTCCCCCTTCCTGTTTCTTTTTGTACAAAAAGCCGCAGACCATGGATTCGTTGTAGGTCATGGCCTTTACCAGACGTTCGTTGCTGATGGAAAGGCACATGCCCAGCCATCCTTCCAGCAGCTCTTCGCTGAGCCGTTCTTTCGTCTCTTCCACAAGCGGTCTCCTCTCCTGCCTGTCCGGACTTTAAATCGTCCATCTTGTTAACAGTTCTTTCTGTTAACAATTTATAGTCCCCTTTTCTTTCCTTGTCAAGAGGCTTCTCGCTTATTCTTTCATTTTGGGCTCAAAAACAAGACTTGCCAGATAGGAAAAGACCAGAGCGGCGCAGATTCCCGCGGCGCTGGCCGTAAATCCGCCTTTAAACAGCCCCAGAAGCCCCTCCGCCGCAACCGCGTCCTTCACCCCCTGCCACAGCGTATTCCCGAATCCCAGCAGGGGAACGCTGGCTCCTGCGCCGGCAAAAGAAACAAAGGGCTCATAGAGGCCGGACGCTCCCAGAACCGCGCCCGCGCAGACCAGGATGACCATCACTCTCCCCGGAAGCAGTTTCGTCTTTTCCAGTAAAATCTGAACCAGAGCGCAGATCAGCCCTCCGGTCCAGAATGCATGCAGATATTCCATCGCCTCTCCTTTCTTAACTGTGTTCCAGGATTACTCCATGCGCAATCCCCGGAATCGCCTGTCCTTCATTAAAGCTTACCTTGGAAAGGAGCGCGCCGGTAGGCACAAAAAGCACTCTTTTCCAGATCCCCTTGCGCAGTTTTGGAAGAATCATCGCGGAGAGCACCACCGCCGAGCAGCCGCAGCCGCTTCCCCCCGCATGGGTATCCTGGCTCTCCCGGTCGTAAATCTCAATGCCGCAGTCCAGATGGCGCTCCGAAAGGTCAAAGCCCCGTTCCCTAAGAAGCTGGATCAGGATCTCCTGTCCCACGTATCCCAGATCCCCGGTAATGATCCGGTCATAATCCTCCGGCCCTCGATTAAAATCCAGAAAATTCCGAAGGATGGTATCGCAGGCAGCGGGAGCCATGCAGGCTCCCATGTTCATATTGTCCTTGATTCCCATGTCCACAATCTTTCCCGGCGTCACCCCGGCAATCTTCACGTACCCGCCCTGGGCGGCAAGAAGGAAGGCCCCGCTGCCCGTAACGGTCCAGGTCGCGGAGAGCGGCCGCTGATTCCCATAAGCCAGGGGAAACCGGAATTCCTTTTCCGCGCTTCCGAAATGACTGGAGGTAACCGCCGCCGCATAGTCCGCAAAGCCTCCCGCCACCGCCATAGCTCCCAGAGTCAGGGCCTCCCCGCAGGTGGAGCAGGCTCCATACAGGCCGAAAAAGGGAAGGCTGCTCTCTTCATTTCCAAAGGAGGTGGCGCAGATCTGGGCCAGGAGATCTCCCCCGAACAGATACCGGATCCGTTTCAGGGGAAGCCTGGCCTTTCCGGCCGCTACCTGAAGGGCTTCTCTTTGCAGGGCGCTCTCGGCCTTCTCCCAGTTTTCCTCTCCCATTCCGGCGTCCGGGGAAATCAGGTCAAAATATTCGCCCAGAGGTCCTTCTCCTTCCTTCGGTCCCACGATGGACGCGCTGCTGATGATTGATACCGGATCCGCGAATTCCAGGCTCTGCAAGCCTTTTCTCTGGTCTACCGCCATGTTCTCCATCCTTTCTGTTCTCCTTCTGTCTCCCGCGTGCACCGCCGTTCCGGCAGAAAAAAAGGAGACAGCTGCTCTCTTTCTGGCAGTATTGTCTCCCGAATTGCGGTTTCTTATTCTGTTTTATTCGCTCTGGGTACAGGCCGCGATCTTATCTTCAATTTTCTGCTTCACCAGAGCCGCCAGTTCCGTCGTCTTCATTCCCTGATACGCTTCATAGGGAATCGGTTCCAGAAAATGGACTTGAACCTTCTGTTTCCGGATGGATCCGGTGTCAAAAGCCTTGTAGGAATCGATCAGAGCGACCGGAACCACCGGGCACTTCGCCTTCATGGCGCTTTTGAAGCTGCCTCCTTTAAAGTCCAGGAGCTGATTGCCCTTCCGGCTTCTGGTTCCTTCCGCGAAGATCAAAAACCGGCGTCCCTGCTTCACCTCTTCCGCCACCTGAAGGATGACCTTCATGCCTTCCCTGGGATCGCTGCGGTCCAGGGACAGAGCGCCCATACAGGCAAATACCTGTTTCAAAAAGGGAATGTTCTGAAGCTCTTTTTTCAGAACCACAGAAAACGCGTGGGGCATCAGATAAAGGATCGCCAGCACGTCAAACATCCCCTGATGATTGGGATACAGAAGATAGCCTCCCTGTGCCGGAAGATGCTCCATCCCATGTCCCTCGATTTCGATCCTTCCTCCTTTAATCGCCCGGTTGTCAATCTTTTTCAGCATCCGGAACCGTTCTTCCTCTGTATACCGCTCCGGATGCGCCGCGCACCGCAGCAGTCTGGTAAGGCCGCAGGGCACGTACCAGAGATTCATAAGAACCATCCACAGGATTCGTTTCATCTTTCTCTCTCCTTTGTCTCTTTCTTACTTTTTCCAGTCCTTCTCCGTCAGAGAAAGCAGCTGCGAAAATGCGTCTATCTTTTCCGTCCAAGAAGCGGGGCTTCCGAAGCCGTAGGCCGCCCAGCAGAACGGAATTCCGGCTTTGCCCGCCGCCTCCTCATCTCCTGCCGTGTCGCCGACGTATACCGGATCCTTCAGTCCGTTCCGCGCCATAAGAAGACGAATGTTCTCGTCTTTGTTCCGTCCCGTATTGCCGTAGCACTCAAAATCCCGGATCCAGGCTCCCAGCCCTGTTTTCTCCAGGAAAAGCTCCACGTACCCGGACTGGCAGTTGCTGACGATATAAACGCCGGTACGCTTGGCCAGCTGTGGGATCGTCTCCAGAACGCCGGGATAGCAGATCCGGCAGGGATCCTCCGTAAGCGCCTCATGCTCGTAACGGCAGCACAGCTCCATGAGCGCCTGCCGTTTCTCTTCTGTCTCATCCGGAAGAAGTTCCTCCGCAATCACCTTCATGGTTTTTCCAAACAGTCCCTTGAGCTGCTCCGGAGTCACCTCCCCTGGGCTTCCCCCCTCTGCCAGGGCCTTTGTCCAAGCTTTTGCCACAATGGGGGTAGAATCCCAGAGCGTGCCGTCCACATCTAAAATAAATCCGTCCATCTTACCCTTGTCTCCTCTCTTCTCTCTTCATCTGCGACCGGAACACCAGATAGAATACGATGCCCTTGAGCATGGAAGTCGCGGAGAGCGCCCACCACACTCCGTTCAGCCCAAGGCCAGCATGGCCCAGGAAAAGGGCCAGGGGAATCCGCAGTCCCGTAAGCAGGATGCTGATGATGCTGCAGAGCTTTGTCTTTCCCATACCGGAAAGGGCTCCGATGGTCATAAGCTCCACGCACATAAAAGCTTCGCCCAATCCTACGATAATCAGATAGTTCACCGAAGTGGCGATCGCCTCTTCCTCATAAAAAAAGATTCTGGAAATGGGTTCCGGCATCCCTACAAAAAGCAGGGTGATCATAAGGCCCCAGATGACAACGATTTTAAAAGAAATCTGGTAGCCCTTCTTCATCCGGTCCAGCTTCTTGGCCCCGTAATTCTGCCCCACAAACGCGTTCAGAGCCGCGCCAAAGCCGTCCGCCGTATTCCAGGAGATGGATTCGATCTGCCCTCCCATTTTCTGGGTGGCCACCGCAGCCGCGCCGAACCCGGAAACCATCCGGGTAAGCACCATGGAAATCATACAGTAAATCGAACCCTGCAAAGCCGTGGGGCCTCCCATCCGGAAAATCTGCTTCCAGATCCGGCCCGGCGTTCTTCCGAAAAGCTTCACCCTCCGGATCACATTTTCAGCCGCTTTTTTCCTTCCCAGAGACAGAAGCATCACCAGCATGACGACCGCCTGCGCCGAAACCGTCGCCGCGGCGGCTCCCAGCACTTCCATTCTGGGAAAGGGGCCGATCCCCAGAATGAGGATCGGGTCAAACACCATATTGATCGCCAGTCCGGTGAGATTCGCCAGGAAAGGCGTTTTGGAGTCTCCCTGCGCCGTGAAAAGCCCGTTCAGCGTCTGGGTCATATAGGAGAACACAATCAGCCCGCAGGTGACCTGGGTGTATTCCCTGGCATACCGGTAGGTCAGGGAATCCTCCAGGGCAAAGAAGCTCAGAAGAGGGTCTGTAAACAAAAGGCAGACCGCGGCAAACGCCAGCGCAAACAGTACAGTCAGCTGAATCGCCCCCGCCGCAAATCTTCCCGCCTCTTCCCGGTCGCCCCGGCCCACGCACTGGGCCACGTGCACCTGGCCGCCCATCCTGGCCAGAGACACCAGTCCGGAAGAAAGCCATACGTACATGCCTCCCACGCCCACGCCGGCTACGGCTTTGGATCCCAGCACGCCGATCCAGGCCATATCCGTAATGCTGTAAGCTGTAGACAGAAAGGAGGAAGCCATGATCGGCAGAGAGAGTCGAGTCAGCGTATTCAGGATCGGCCCCTCTGTCAGATGAATCTGTGACGTTTTTTCCATATTGTCTTTCCTCTCGCGTTTTTAGGAATGGGCAGATAGCATTCCCTCCAGCTTTTCCGTGGAAGCTACGATCTCCTCAATCTCAGGCCGGGTCAGCTTTTCCGGCTTCTTGCCGCGGATCTGCCTGCTAAGAAGAGAAATCTGCCCCTTCAGTTCTTTCTTCTCTTCTTTTGTAATCGTTTTTCTGTGCTCCGCCAGATACTGATCGCCTTTCTGAATGGCCGTCCTGGCGTTTCCCAGCACATCCATCTGTTCCATGCGCTGGGAATCCTCGTGCTCGTACATCTGCGCGTCCCGCACAGCCTTCTCTATCTCTTCCTCCGAAAGATTGGAACTGGCGGTGATGGTGATGCTCTGCTCTTTTCCGGTTCCCAGATCTCTGGCGGATACGTTTACGATTCCGTTGGCGTCAATGTCAAAGGTCACCTCAATCTGCGGCACCCCTGCCATCGCCCGCTTGATGCCGCTCAGTTTGAAATTCCCCAGGAGCGTATTGTCTCTGGCGAACTGCCGCTCTCCCTGGAGCACCTTGATCTCCACGGAGGTCTGGAAATTGGCCGCCGTAGTAAAGATCTGGCTGTGGCGGGTGGGAATCGTCGTATTCCGTTCAATAATCCTGGTAGCCACTCCCCCTACCGTCTCAATGGAAAGGGTAAGGGGCGTCACGTCCATGAGGATCAGATCCGCCCCGGCTCCCGTAGTCAGTTCTCCGCCCAGCTTCGCCCCCTGGATGGCCGCTCCCAGAGCTACGCACTCATCCGGATTCAGGTTCCTGGCCGGTTCCTTTCCGGTCAGTCTGCGCACCTTCTCCTGTACCGCCGGCATCCGGGTGGAACCGCCCACCAGCAGAACCATTCCCAGCTCTCCGGCGGAAATTCCCGCGTCGCTCAGCGCTTTGTGCACCGCTTCCTCCGTCCGGTCCACCAGGTCCGCCGTCAGTTCCTGGAATTTGGCTCTGGTGAGTTCGCACTCCAGATGCACCGGTTCTCCTTTGGCCATGGTAAGGAACGGAAGGGTAATGGTCGCGGAGGTCTGCACGGAAAGACTTTTCTTGGCCTCCTCCGCCGCCTCCCGGATCCGCTGCAGAGCAGCGGGATCTCCGGAGACGTCCGCCCCCTTCTCCCGGCGCAGGATGCCCCTCAGATATTCTACAATCCTGGCGTCAAAATCATCGCCGCCCAGATGGTTGTCTCCCCCCGTGGCCAGTACCTCAATGAGACTGTCTCCGATCTCGATCACCGATACGTCGAAGGTACCGCCTCCCAGATCGTAAACCATGATTTTCTGAGGCTGTCCGTGATCCAGGCCGTAAGCCAGCGCCGCGGAGGTGGGCTCGTTAATAATTCTAAGAACCTCCAGCCCCGCGATGCGTCCCGCGTCTTTCGTGGCCTGACGCTGGGCGTCGTTAAAATAGGCCGGTACGGTAATTACCGCCTTGGAAACCGTCTCCCCCAGAAAGCTCTCCGCGTCTGTCTTTAGCTTTCTCAGGATCATGGCGGAAATCTCCTGGGCGGAAAATTCTTTGCTTCCGATTCGTTTCCGGTAATTTGTCCCCATCTGCCGTTTCACAGACTGGATGGTGCGGTCCGGATTCACCGCCGCCTGGCGCTTGGCCGCGTCGCCTACCAGACGGTCGCCGTTCTTTGTAAAAGCCACCACCGAAGGGGTCGTCCTCTGCCCCTCCGCATTGGCGATTACCACGGGCTCCCCGCCTTCCATCACCGCCACGCAGCTGTTGGTGGTGCCTAAATCAATTCCAATTACCTTGCTCATCCTTTTCTTCCTTTATGCTTTATGCCTGGAACCGTTCAAAAGCCAGTTCCAGCAGCCGTTCCGTCAGTTTCTGTCCCGGCAGTCCCTTCTCCGCCCAGAGCATGGGATACATGCTGATTCCGGTAAATCCGGGCATGGTGTTTATCTCATTGAAAATCACCTGGTTCGTTCCTGCTTCCAGGAAGAAGTCCACTCTGGCCAGGCCATAGCCGTCCACGGCCCGGAAAACCTTTACCGCGTCGTCCCTTACCTCCTCCAGGACTCCCTGGGGAAGCTCCGGGTGAAGCACGGTACGGGATTCCGCGTTAAAGTATTTCGCCTCGTAGGAATAAAAAGCTTCCGCGGAAAGGATCTCTCCTACGTCCGAAGCTTCCGGATCTCTTCCTCCCAACACGGCGCATTCAATCTCTCTTCCTTTTATTGTTTCTTCCACCAGAATCCGGCTGTCGTGCCGATCCGCCTCCGTCAGGGCCTCCCGGAGCGTTCCGGCGTCCGCCGCCTGGGACACGCCCTTGGAAGAACCTGCTTTGGAGGGCTTCACAAATACCGGATAGGAAAGCTTCTCTTCTACCCTGCGGACGCAGTCTTCCATATCTTTTAATTCCCAGCGGTCAATCCGCACATACCTGGCCTGCCGGATCCCAAGATCGTCCACCACGCCCTTGGTATACGCTTTGTCCATAGAGATGGCGGAGCTCAGGACGCCGCAGCCCACATAGGGAATCCTTGCCATCTCCAGAAGTCCCTGAACCGTTCCGTCTTCCCCGTACATTCCATGAAGCACGGGAAAGACCACGTCGACGTGCTTTCTTGTGACGTTTCCGTTTTCCAGCAGAAGAACCCCCTGCTCAGAAGCGTCCGGAGGGATCAAAGCCTGTACGCGCCCTTCCCTCCAGGTATCCTGGCGGATCTGTTCCAGGCTCTCTGTGTAGATCCATCTTCCTTCTTTTGTGATCCCGATCAGAACGGTCTCATACTTTTCTTCCGGGATCGCCTGGATTACATTCGCCGCGGACATGCAGGACACCTCATGCTCTGAGGACTGTCCGCCGAAAAGCACCGCGACGGTTTTCTTCTTTTCCATATGTTCAAACACCTTTCTTTTTTCTTTCAAACTGTCTTTTGACTCAGATCGCCTGGGTCGCCTCCCAAAGCCATTCCCGTTCCTCCTCGTCCAGATGAGGCGCGATGGTTTCGTATACCCTGGCATGGTACCGGTTGAGGAGCTCCCGCTCTTTATCCGTCATCAATTCCGGAAGGATGGCCTCCCGGTCAAAAGGCGCCATGGTCAGATCCTCAAAGCACAGGAATTTCATCTGATTCTTCTCCCCCGCCTCTTTGCAGACCATGAGATTCTCATGGCGGATCCCGTATTCTCCTTCCACGTAATATCCCGGTTCGTTGGAGGTAATCATCCCCGGCTCCAGAACGCCGTTCTCATCCTTGTCCTGCAGAAGCTTCCAGCGGATTCCGTTTGGTCCCTCGTGAACACTCAGAAGATAGCCTACGCCGTGCCCGGTTCCGTGGTTAAAATCCGCGTCCAGTTCCCAGAGAGGGCTTCTGGCCAGATAATCCAGGTTGATGCCCCGGCAGCCGTAACGGAACTTCGCCGCGCCCAGATTCAGATGGCCTCTGAGTACAGCCGTAAAATATGTTTTCTGTTCCTGGGTAAGCGCTCCCATCGCGATGGTTCTGGTGATATCCGTGGAGCCCTCCAGATAATGTCCTCCGGTATCCGCCAGGACAAATCCCTCCGGACGGATCGGCACGTCAGTCTTTGGCGTAGCCGAATAATGGTTCATGGCCGCATGCTCCCCGTAGGAGATAATCGGATCAAAGCTGTTCCCCAGAAAATGCTCCTGCTCCCTGCGGAACGCTTCCAGCTTTCGCGCCGCGCTCAGCTCCGTAATCGTCATTCGCCCCACGTTCTTCTTCAGCCAGTAAATGAACTTTGTCACCGCCGTACCATCTTTGATATGGGCGATCTTTTCATTCTCCACCTCTGTCTTGTTCTTAATCGCCTTAGGCAGAAGCGTCAGGTTGGACTGATCCAGGATCTCCGCGTCCTCCGGCAGGCATTCCAGCAGCCGCGCGTTGACCTTCTCCTTGTTGAGAAGCACCTTCCATCCTCCCGGAAGCGTCTGCAGCTGCCCATAAATCTCTTCGTATCCATACAGCGTCACCCCGTCTTTTTTCAGATCGTCTGTTATCTTTTCTGAAAAAGCGGCCTTTCCTGCAAAAAGGCGAATCTCCTCCCTGGTCATCAGCAGATAGGAAAGAACCACCGGACAGCAGTGAATATCGTTTCCCCTAAGGTTCAAAAGCCAGGCGATATCCTCCAGAGAGGTAAGCAAAAAGGCGTCCGCCCCCTTCTTCTCCATCTCTGCCCGGATTCTTTGACATTTTTCCTGTCTGGATTCTCCCGCCCAGCGCAGCTCCAGCTCCCATACCGGTTCGTTCGGAAGGGACGGCCGGTCTTTCCAGATCTCTCCCACAAGATCCTTCTCCCCGTTTGTCCGGGCGCCCTTCGCCTTTAAGAGCTCTGTCAGCCGTTCTGCCTCCGCGGCAGACACCGTCCGTCCGTCAAAGCCCAGGCACTGGCCTTCTTCCATATGCTCCTTCAAAAACTCGTGGAGCGTGGGAACGCCCGGTTCTCTCATGCGGAACAGAGTGACGCCGTTTCCCTTCATCTGTCGCTCCGCCTGGATAAAATACCGTCCGTCCGTCCAGAGCCCGGCCATGTCCGGAAGCACCAGAACCGTTCCCGCCGATCCGGTAAAACCGGTGAGATACTGTCTGCATTTAAAATATTCTCCCACGTATTCCGATCCGTGAAAATCGTCCGTGGGTACCAGGTAGGCCTGCATGTTGTTTTCTTTCATCTTTTCCCGCAGCGCCTGCAGCCGTTCCTGAATCATAATTCCTTCCGCCTTTCTTTTTCCTTTTCCTGCTTCTCCAGAAGCCAGTCCAGCCCCCGCTTTATATTCCGGTCCCAGAAATCCCATTCATGGGCGCCCGGCTCTTCCATATAGCGCAGCTTCGCCCCGTGGGCCTCTAGAAAATCCCGGTATCTTCGGTTCTTCTCCAGAAGAAAATCTTCAGTTCCGACGGCCATAAAGATCTCCGAGTCCTTCCCATGATCCAGATACAGCTGTTCCAGATCCAGGTCGCTTCCCTTTATCCGGTCCAGATCCCCGAAGGTCTGTTCATAGAATTCCTTCGTCTCCAGCCAGTCGGTTCCGTACTCCTTTGCCGGAAGATCCAGGGTCACAAAAGCGCCGGATAGAGAGAGGATCTTACTGAATGTATGGGAA
>CALWMW010000205.1 GCA_944382085.1 uncultured Lachnospiraceae bacterium
CGGACAGACCACGCCCATACGGGAGGCGTGCTGGCCTACGGGATCCTCAAGGATCTGGGGATGCCCCTGGAAGACGGTCTTACCGTCGCTTCCGCCATCGGCCATCACGATGAAGCCACAGGAGCGCCGGTAGACGAGGTTTCCGCAGCCCTGATTCTGGCGGATAAATCTGATGTGCGCAGAAACCGGGTGCAGAATCCGTTTCCCGCAAAATTTGACGCTCACGACCGCGTGAATTATGCCGTGCTGTCCTGTAAGATGTCGATTGACCAGGAGAAGCGGACCATCAGCGTCCAGATCGAGCTGGATGATACGATCTGTACCGTCATGGATTATTTTGAAATCTTCCTGAAGCGAATGGTGATGTGCCGGAAGGCCGCGGAAAAGCTGAAATGCCGCTTTAAACTGTCCGCCAACGGAAATAAACTCTGCTGAAGCGCAGAAGACAAGGAAGACCCCGGAGCGAAGAGACGTTCCGGGGCCTTCTTTGTCTCCGGCTGAATTCATTGACAGCAAAGCGGGCGGTCGATATAATGAAAAGAAGCAGGAGGAAAAGAAACATGACACAGAAGAAGATCGTAGTGGCCGGCCATATCTGCGTGGACTTAACGCCTGTCTTTCCGCCGGGAAAGAAGGGTTCTGTCCGGGAGCTTCTGGTGCCGGGAAGGCTTCTGCAGATGGAAGGCATGGACATCCATACGGGAGGAGCCGTATCCAACACAGGCCTCGCCCTGAAAAAGCTGGGAGCTTCGGTAGAGCTTATGGGAAAAGTAGGAGACGACGCTCTGGGCCGTCTTGTCCTGGAGATGATGAGAGACCAGGGAACGGAGCAGGGGATGATCGTGGACAAAAACAGCACCACCTCTTATACCGTGGCCCTTGCCATACCGGGGCTGGACCGGATTTTTCTGCACCATCCGGGAGCGAACGCCACGTATTCTTTTCAGGATATCCGGCAGGAACACCTGGAAGGGGCGGCGCTGTTTCACTTCGGGTATCCGCCCATTATGAAAAGGATTTACGAGAGGGACGGAGAAGAACTTCTGGAAATTTTCCGTATGGTAAAGGGAAAGGGAATCGCCTCTTCCCTGGACATGGCGGCTGTGGATGCGGATTCCGACGCCGGACGGGCGGACTGGAGGACGATTCTCCGTAGAGTGATGCCCTTTGTAGATTTTTTCGTTCCCAGTCTGGAAGAACTGCTTTTTATGATGGATCGGGAGAAGTACCAGGCGCTTCTAAAGCAGGCGGACGGGGATGAGATTCTTCGCGTGATTGATTTGGACCGGGACGTGCGCCCCCTGGGAGAAGAGCTGATCCAAATGGGAGCCGCCGTAGTCCTGATTAAGTGCGGAGCTTTGGGAATCTATTACAAAACCGCTTCCGGGGAACGGATCGGGAAGGCGGGCGGACTGTTTTCGGCGCCCAAGGAGTGGGCGGACCGGGAAGGGTTTGAAAAAAGCTACCGGCCGGACCGGGTGGTTTCCGGAACCGGAGCCGGGGATACCGCCATAGCGGCGTTCCTTCTGGCAGTTCTGGAGGGATATCCCCTGGAGCTGTGCCTGAAGCTGGCGGCGGCGACCGGCGCCTCCTGCGTGGAAGCCATCGACGCCCTGGGAGGCTTAAAATCCTTTGAGGAGCTGCGAAAGAAAATAGACGCGGGATGGGAAAAAACAGAGGAATGAGGAAAAACAACCATGAGATTTCATAACATTACCAAAGACGACATGCTCAATGGAGACGGGCTGCGGGTGGTTCTTTGGGTAGCAGGATGCAGCCATTACTGCCGCGGCTGTCAGAATCCCGTCACCTGGGATCCGGCAGGAGGCGTGGAATTCACAGAAGAATCCAGGCAGGAACTGTTCCGTCTTCTGGAGAAACCGTATATTTCAGGAATTACCTTCAGCGGAGGGGATCCGCTTTACAGCGGCAATGAGGCGGAGATTACCTCCCTGGCCAAAGAGATCCGAACCCGCTATCCGGACAAAACCATCTGGCTGTATACGGGAGCGGCCTGGGAAGAGATTTGTCACAAGGAGATCATCCCTTATCTGGACGTGGTGGTGGACGGAGAGTACGTGGAGGAGCTGCGGGATACCAAGCTCTTCTGGAGAGGAAGCTCCAATCAACGCGTGATTGACGTGCAGAATAGTTTAGAAAAAGGTGAAATAATTCTGCACTGCCCGTAAACGGAAAAAGAAGAGGAGAAACGTATGGAAACGATCAAAATCCAATATCTGGACGACGAGATCCGCAGGCTGGAATACATCGACGGAAAGTCTGACTGGATCGATTTGCGAGCGGCGGAGGAGGTCTCCCTGAAGGCGGGAGAGTTCCGCCTGATTCATCTGGGCGTGGCCATGAAGCTTCCGGAGGGCTACGAGGCCCACATCGTGCCGAGAAGTTCTACCATTAAGAATTTCGGCGTACTTCAGGCAAATCACATGGGCGTGGTGGACGAATCCTACTGCGGTCCCGGAGACTGGTGGAGATTTCCGGCTCTCGCGGTGCGGGACACGGTGATCCACAAGAACGACCGGATCTGTCAGTTCCGCATCATGAAGCACCAGCCGGTCCTGACGTTTGAGGAGGGATCCCTGGAGGGGACGGACCGGGGAGGATTCGGCAGCACCGGAACCCGATAAAAAATAAAAATACTATTGCTATTTAGCACAATTACGCTATAATAGAAACGTAAAGTATTTTAGCAAAATTTAAAACAGCAAGAGAACTTTGGAGGGCAAAATGGCAAAATACGTAATTAATCCAAACAAAAAGCTGAGCAAGATCAACAAAGAGATCTACGGACATTTTTCCGAGCATCTGGGACGCTGCATCTATGAGGGAATTTACGTAGGAGAGAATTCTCCGATTCCCAACCGCAACGGCATGCGTATCGACGTAGTGGACGCTCTGAAGAAGATCAAGGTTCCCGTACTGCGCTGGCCGGGCGGCTGCTTTGCCGACGAGTATCACTGGAAGGACGGAATCGGCCCCAAAGAGAACCGCAAGAAAATGATCAATACCCACTGGGGCGGCGTAGTGGAAGACAACAGCTTTGGTACCCATGAATTTTTTGAACTGTGCGAGCAGCTGGGCTGCGAGGCCTATGTGAACGGCAACCTGGGCAGCGGTACGGTTCAGGAGATGTCTGAGTGGGTAGAGTACATCACCTTCAACGGCGTATCTCCCATGGCGGATCTGAGAGCGCAGAACGGCCACAAGGATCCCTGGAAGCTTACCTTTTTCGGCGTAGGCAATGAGAACTGGGGATGCGGCGGCAACATGAATCCGGATTTCTATGCCAACGAATACCGGAGATATCAGACCTACGTTCGGAACTACGACAGCGAGCACCCCATCAAGAAGATCTGCGGCGGCCCCAACGTGGACGACTACGAGTGGACCAGAGAGGTTCTGAGGACGGCTTTCGGCCATCAGATGAAGAATTCTGAGGATCATCATGGATTTATGGACGGCCTTTCCCTTCATTACTATGTACATCCCCATGGATGGCAGAACAAGGGAAGCGCTACCGAGTTTGATGAGAAAGACTGGTACATCACCCTGAACAAGGCATACTTCATGGAAGAGCTGGTAACGCGTCACGGCCACATCATGGACGAGTTTGATCCGGAGAAGAAGATCGGCCTGATTGTAGACGAGTGGGGAACCTGGTTCGACGTGGAGCCCGGCACGAACCCCGGCTTCCTGTATCAGCAGAATACGATCCGCGACGCGCTGGTAGCCGGTATCACCCTGAATATCTTCAACAAGCACAGCGACCGTGTGACCATGGCCAACATTGCGCAGATGGTGAACGTGCTTCAGTCTGTGATCCTCACCGACGGCGCGGATATGATCCTGACTCCTACCTATCACGTATTCGATATGTACAAGAGCCATCAGGACGCGGTTCTGGTAGACAGTACTCTGGAGACCGAGCAGATCGGCCTGGAAGAAGAGTGGCAGGTACCGAACCTGACCGAGTCCGTATCCGAAGACGCGGAGGGCAAGCTTCATATTACCGTTACGAATCTGTCCGCTTCCGAGAGCTACCCGATTGACGCGGTTCTGGTAGAGTATCCGGTTGGAACGGTTTCCGGTGAAATCGTATCCGGCGATATGCACGAGAAGAATACCTTTGAAGCTCCGGACTGCGTACAGGTACGCAGCTTTGACGGCGTATCCGTGACCGAGAAGGGACTTTCCTTCACGATTCCGCCCTGTGCCGTAGTACATCTTACCGTAACCAGAAAGGCTTGATTCTGTGTCGGAAGGGCTGAGAGTCTGCAGAAAATGTCTTTTGGAGCAGACTTCTCTGGAGGAATATGCGGAAAGCCTGAAGACTTACATCGAGAATCTGAATGAGGAAGACCGTGTGGATCAGGCGCTCTACGAAGAGCGCCTGAAACTGTGCGCGTCCTGTCCGAATCTTTTTTCGGGAATGTGCCGGCTCTGCGGCTGCTTTGTGGAGCTGCGGGCGGCGCTGAAGGTGCGGAAGTGTCCCGATCTTCCCCGCAGATGGTAGAAGAAAAAGAAAAGAGAACAAGTACAAAACTGCAGCCCGGTCGTCAGACCGGGCTGTAATTCACAAGAACTTTAATATCCTGATTGTAATTGCCGAAATGCTTTCCAAACAGCGTCAGGCCGCCGATGTGCCTGGAGGGCTCCATGACCTGAAAGCGGAAGCGGAGACTGTCCTGGGCGGTGAGGGAAAGCTGGGAGGTGTTGACGTCGGAAATCTTCAGGCCGTCGATAAAGGTTCCGCGCCGGTTGATGACCAGCATTTTTAACAGCCCGTACTGATTCCAGTTCTGGAACCACCAGTTGGGAGTAAAGATCCCTCTCACGTCGCCGAAATCTCCGGGGCTGGTCCAGGTACCCAGGTGATACTTGTTCAGCATGAAGGAAATGTCGGAGGGCCAGTCGTTGTTCACGCCGGGGGCCTCGCTGCTGATCTCAAAGGAGATGGTAATCTTGCTGATCTTATGGCCAGGCGGAAGCATGTTGGGAATCATATAATCCACATAGCCCTTCGTAAACCACAGAATCTGGGCGTTCACATGAGAAGGGTGAGCGAAATACCGGGGATCGTCCACTTCGCCGATGAGATGCTTCTCCGTGGCGATGCCGCAGGTGGGAAGCACGTGATAGTTGGAATAATTGCCTACGGGAAGATCGATGGAATAGCTGTTGCCGTTGGAATCGAGATCTTCGTGGAGAATGTCTACCAGGATCTTGTCTACGTTAATCCGGCAGACCTTCTGGTTCCCGTGGCCGGGATGTTCGCTCAGGATGGCCACGATTCCCGTCTCTTCCAGCTTCTTGACGTGGCTGGTGAGAGCGCCGTTGGTGATCCCAAGGCTGGTGGCCAGTTCATTCATATTCATTTCTTTATTTTCGAGAAGCAGTTTGATCAGATTGATCCTAAGCTCAGATCCGAGAGCCTTGAAAATCGGAACCGCCTGTTCAAGATTTTTTATATAGAGCATCTGGAATTCCTCCTGGTTTTAACAGATTTATTATATCTGAAATCCTGTGTTTTCGCAAGATTTTATTGCTTTTTCTGTAATCTCTCAGTATAATTTAAAGGAAACAAAAAATATTTTAGCATTAAGAGAAATAAAACAAGAACAAAAACGAGCGAAACAAAAGGAGGAGAAAAGTATGGATCAGAAACTCAAGTACAACGCGCCCTGGATTTTGCAGAGAGCGGATCCCTATGTGTACCGCCACACGGACGGGGCGTATTATTTTACCGCGTCGGTTCCCGCGTATGACCGGATTGTCCTGAGAAAGAGCGACACGCTGGCCGGACTGCAGGGGGCGGAGGAAGTCACCGTATGGGTGAAGCATGACAAGGGAATTATGAGCAAGCATATCTGGGCGCCGGAGCTTCACTATCTGTTCGGCAAATGGTACATCTATTACGCCGGCGGAGACATTGACGATGAATGGGCCATCCGTCCTTACGTGCTGGAATGCCAGGGCCAGGATCCCATGACGGATCCCTGGGTGGAGAAAGGAAAGATGGGCCGCGCCGACGGAGACGTCTTTTCCTTTGAAGCGTTTTCTCTGGATGCCACGATCTTCTCCAACAAAGGCGAGTATTACTATGTCTGGGCGGAGAAGGTAAGCGTAGGCCCGCAGATTTCCAACCTCTACATCGCGCGCATGGAGAGCCCCTGCAAGCTGGCGACGGTTCAGGTGCTTCTCACCACGCCGGACTATGACTGGGAGCGGGTGGGCTTCTGGGTAAACGAAGGACCGGCAGTGATTCACCACGATGGCAAGATCTATCTGACCTATTCCGCTTCCGAGACGGGAGCCGCCTACTGCATGGGGATGCTGACCGCGGACGAGGATGCGGATCTTCTGGATCCCAGATCCTGGAGCAAGGACCGGTATCCTGTTTTGAAGACGGACGCATCAAAAGGGATCTACGGACCTGGACACAATTCCTTTACCACAGATGAGGAAGGCAATCCGGTGATGGTATATCACGCCCGGATAGAGGAGAAGATTGAGGGCAATCCTCTGTATAATCCCAACCGGCACGCCATGCTGATGAAGATCCGTTGGGACGAGAAGACGGGAAGACCGGTATTCTCCTACGACTGACGGGATTTTTCAATACGAAAAGAAACGGCTCCCCTGCCAAACGGCAAAGGGAGCTGTTTTAGTT
>CALWMW010000206.1 GCA_944382085.1 uncultured Lachnospiraceae bacterium
AACTTAATTGTTATGCTTATTATTAATATAGTAAAGCCTAATGCAGATAAAAGTATTGATGAAGAATATAATAGAGTGCAACAGTGTTTAAAAGATGGATATACTCCACCAAGCAAAGACGGTGAAAGCTGCTGCAATTAATTAAATAATTTACTTATAAAATATACAGCCGTGTAGATTGATTTGATTAATCTTTACACGGCTTTTTTTATTTACATCTATCATCTAAAAGCACCGCCGCCGCCACTTCTGCCACCGCCGCCAAATGACCTGCTTCCACCTGATGACCTGCCGCCTGAACGAAAACTGCCACCTCTTTTGCCACCTGACCTGCCACCAGAGCCTGAGCCGCCGCCTATTACTCCTATATGCCTTAAATAAAGTAAATATATCATAATTACAACAAGTAAAATACCAAGAAATATACCCTTGAAGATTAACGCTAAAATTAAGCAGTATAGTATAAAATTATATAGAAATATCGTTTTTAACGACTTAAATTTTATTATTAAAATAAATATTACTATAATAATAAAAATAGAGCCTGCAAGTTTTAATATATCTTTTATATAATCAGTATACAATCTTGTTTCATAAGGTTTTTCGCAGTATGAAAGAAGTGTATCTGTATCCACATCAAGATTAATATTATATGCCTTTGCAATTACTTTGGCAGAATCTCTTACTGCTGTCTGCAATACTTTTCCTGCATTACCATTACTATATGATGATTTAACTTGATTTATACTTATCATTTTTTTAGAAAATTTCTGCAGAATATCAAGTTTTTCACTTATAAGTTTTTGTTCATCACTTAAATATTTATTATTTTCTTTAATGTAATTTTGTAACACATCTATGTTCTGCAATTGCTTTAAAAATTCATCATCTAAATCCTGCTGCCCAATAATTTTTGTATTATTATCAATATTTAATAAATCACTGCTGTTATATGAATAATATACAGCATTTGATTGAATATTTCTTATTACATAATTAGGAAATATATCTTTTAACCCACTTCCTGCTATAATTTCTAAATCTGTGGTATGTTCATTAGTATTATATTTATAATATATTAATAAACCATTATCTTTTAATAATTTATCAAGTTTAAAATGTTTATAGCATGTTTGAGCATCATATATTGTATTAAAATTATCATTAATTTGTGCACATACTGCAATCTCTGGCGCATTTATACCATATTTTCTAAAAATATAATTTATACCATATAATTCTTTACCAAATGTATTATCTGCCTTATATGTATTATTACCAACATTTTCATAAATTTTTAAATTACCTGCATTTGTATAAAGAGATATTTTTTCTTTAACAGTATAATTATCATTAGGAGTAAAAATATACTTTATTGATTTATAATCAACAGCCATAAATAAATCAACTACTACAAAAAATAATACTAAAAATAAAGTGCAGTAAAATATCACAAACTGGTATGGCATATTTTTAAAATAAGACCTGTTTTTAGGTGGAATAATCATTAATGATAAAAGGTTTTTATTAACTTCATCTACTTCACGTTTTTCTTCCTCATTAACATCATCACTTTTCTTTGATTTCGTAAATGCTTCATATTCTTTATCATCTAAATTTAAGCGGTTGATAGATTTTAAAGGATAAATAAAAAATCCAATTATGACAGCAGCAGGATGTCCTAAAAAAAATAATATAACAGCTATTATTAAAATAGGAGCTATAAGCATTGAAATTACATAACGCTTTGATAACATTAATAGGATAATAAATAATGATAATGAAATAATTAATATTTTTAAATACAGTGCTTTTGTATCCTGTGCCTCGCGATATTTAATATTATCCCATGAAAAAAAATCTAAATCTTTACTAATATCTATATTATATTTTTTTGCTGTAATTTCTGCAATATCTGTAAATATGGATAATAAAACACTGCTTATATTTGATTCGCTAATATTATCCTTACCGCCTGCATTATATATTGCATTATCTAATATTCTTCCAGCAGTGCTGTCTGTAATAACATCTTCTAAACCATAGCCAACTTCTATTTTAAATGATACATCATTGGCTGCCAAATAAATAAGGACGCCGTTATTATATTCTGCACTGCCTATACCTATCTCATTAAATAAAGTATTTGCCCTTTTCACTACATCTTCATTATATGGTGGCTTATCTTCAATATATGTTACTATCTGGGGTTTTTCTTTAATGGAATTAAAATGCAGGTTTACTGCCCCTGATGTCATGCGAAATCTTTTATAATCAAACTTTTCTATACTAACATTACCCTGAACAAAATAATCATTTACCACCTGCTCTGCATCTATATAGTCATAATAAGTAAATTTATAGTAAGATATAGACTTATAAAGAATAATGCCGGCAATCACTAAAAATAAAAAAACAGCAGCACCAGTTTTAAAGCTTAAATCAGTTATGCCCCTGTTATCTACCTTAAATGGCCAAAATAAAATGCTTTTAATCTTATTAAACATAGAAAATACCTGTTTGTAGAAATATTAATAATAAAGCGATAATAACTTTATAATCATTCTATTGTCAATGATAAATATAATTTGGAAAATATTAGGAATAATAAAGAATATTTTAGAAATGAGGGGGTGAGAAGCACATGCGCGTATACCCCTCACACCCCAGCATTTCATATGCGAATCAAAGCCCCTTCTTGAGTTGTTTCTCTTTTGAGGTATGCTTTGAAATCCCCCAG
>CALWMW010000207.1 GCA_944382085.1 uncultured Lachnospiraceae bacterium
TATTCGTTCATTTTTGGTTCCTGTTTGATAAGACGGGAAAGTCGTTCGATATACGAAACGGACTTGGTATCCTGTCTCCGTACGGTCATCTTATTATAATTGGATACCAATTGGACTTCGTCTTCGGCTATCTTTACAACGGGAAGGAAATACTCTTGATTTTTGATGTTTTTCTTTCCACCGCCAAGGTATAAAAATCTTCCATCGACAATCTTTGGAATATCCACTTTGATCGTATGTCGCTGGCGATTCGTATCCTCTAAGCTGATCGTGTAGGTTTCCTTATAATTGAGCTCATCGGAAGTATCTTCGATCTTAATGTCTCTTACATAAATCGGAATGGACTTGTCGTTTAGGGAAAAGATGGCGTTCATCATATCCACTGGCATCACTTTTTCCAGATACGTCTTGTTTCGTTCAAAGAACGTCATCTCGGTCATATTCTCGTTGGGAGTTTCTACCACCTTTCGGACACTTTTTGTTTTTACCGGAACTTCCTTGGCTTTAATCTTAGAAAGTTCATTGACGGTCAGCCCTTTGATTTTGATCTCCTCTTGCTGCTTGCGGAGCAATTCATCTCGCATGGTGGATCTTGCTGATTTGGAAACCTTTTCCTCTTTGAGTTTATGATAGGCTTCTGTTAAGAGTCTTCGGTCTTCGTTGATCTCATTATCCACCTGCATCTGAACAACTGCTTTTACCTTTGCACTTTGTTGAGAAATATCTTCCCCAGTGATTCCAGCGCTCTTTAATATATTGCCAGTAGAACGCAATACTGCTTTCTCAACAGATTTTTCAATATTGGTCTCTACTTTTTGCTTCTGAATATCTTCGATTGTTTCTTCGGAAGAATCCTTAGCAGTCTCTTCTGGTACGGGATCGGTCAATCCAAGTTTGTTTCGAGTATTGGCTTCTACTTCTGTTGCAATGGACTGAAGTTCCGTTTCTTTTTCATCTAGGGCTTCCTTCGGAATGGTACCAAAGAGTCTTTGCATCTGTACCCGTAACTTATTGACGTCGTGTTTCGGATCCAGTTGCGCCGGATTGATTCGAAGTGTCGACTTATGATACACAAATAAAAAATCCAGATCAAATTCTTTCAATAGATCTGGATACTTATAGAGGGTGTAGTACAAAAGATAGAGTGGGTGATTGATGTTCTCTTTTAACTTGGTCCCAATGTTTCCATAATACTCCAATGGGATCAATGCCATCTTTTTATACTGCGGAAGCATCTTTAAAAAGACGGGTTTTAAATATTCCCAAAAACTTGCAATCTTTCTGGGAACTGGCATCCGAGCCGCATACTTTTGGAAGATATTAAGATATGTATGCAGGTCGAAAAAGAGATTCCGGGTTTCTTTTGGAGGAATCTTTTCCGAGATAAAGGGTCTTAAATTCGTCCGCTTTTGAATCTCTTTATAATATTTCTTTCGAACATCGAGGTTTCGGATGTTGTATCGTTTGTTATAAATCGTTCCGCGATACCGCATCATATAATAATAGTGCCGGTAATACGGACCGGCAACTGCATTTTCTTTATCCGTCATAGCCTTTATGGAAGCTTCGAAGTTTGGAGTAAAAAGTAGTACCATACTTCCATGACCATTGGGTTCTCCTTTTGGGAGATTGAGCCGTATGTTGCGTACCAAAAGTGGTTTGATATCTATAGGATATACGGCTTCTGTCATCAGTTCAGATTCCATCGATTCGATCGGTTCCGTTTCTGGTTCGATCGGGGTTTCCGTATGAAATCCGTTGATGGAGTCGAAATAATTCATCTTTTCGTCCCCCTTTCTGTCGTTATATCCATGTTTTCAGGGTGATTTTGTGCAAAAAACAAGGGACGAGGATCTCCTCGTCCCTTTATACGCTTATAAAAGCATCATGGCAATCTCATCTTCCAGATCTCTGGAAAGCGTATCCATCTCAGATTCTATCGTAAGATCAGCTTTCAGGTCTCTCCATACACTCTCAGTTACGTCTTCCTCTTCTTCGGCTTTGTTCTTGATGACTTGATCGGCTTCCGCCTGATCCGGAAGGCTATCTACCCAGCGTTTTAAGGAAGACATGTACTTATTCTTCCAGGCATCAAACGCTTTGCCGGAATCGATCTTATCCGCATTGTGGGATACGGAGATGACATAAAGATAGTCTTTTCCGTCCACCGTTTTCCATCCCCAGTGTTTCGGAGGATCCGGGAATTCGTAATCATCCATAAACATGATCCGGGCACCGCTGGTTAATTTTCCATTGATGACTCCGTCGTCGTTTCGATCTTCTTTGAATGATCTCTTGTGTCCAGAGCAGGAATATTTGGTTTTGTATCCTTTTCGATTTAAGGTATCCAAAATCTCCATCATGCCATCGTCGGGTTTCTTTGCCTCGATGTAGCAATCCATATAGGTCTCAAGATCAATGGCTCCGCTTTCGTAAAGATTCGTAAGTTCTACGAATACATTACTCGGCAGCTCTGCGGATTCTTTCATCTGCTTGATCTCTTCGAGTTCTTTTTGGATTTCGCTATCGTCTACTTTCTTGGCTTCTTTTAATGCCTTTGATATATCTTTTAAGCATTTTTCCATCTTGTCGATGACTTTCAGCGTCTTGTTGTAGACACCGTTTAAGATGTTGATGCTAATTGATTTTCCGTTTTTCTCGGCTTCTTTCATATTTACATCCAAAGCCGCAATTATACGGTACAACCCGTAGAAGGTGAGTAAAATAGAAGCGACGACTACCGCGACTCCTCCAAGGCCCATAAGCGTAAGACCAACCACTTCGGCAATCGCGGATGTATCAATGGATGCAATTACAGCTCCAGCTCCAATTACACCGATGAGCGGCGTCGTAACGCCAAAGCACAGTAAGGTATCTTTTACTACAAATCCAAGATATCCAAGTACGATACCGAGGAAGTGTACGCTTAAAGACTCTTTGTCGTAATCTTTCAGAGCTTCTCGAATATCCACGAGGATTTCCCTACATTTTTCTATGTAGGCGGCGGCTGCTTTATAATCGCCACGTTTGATGGCCTTCTTACATTTTGCCATATACGCCGCGTATTCTTTTTGGTACTTTTTCCGTTCTTTGATTAGATCCAGGTTCTCGGATTCTTCAAAGGTATCTTCCATACCAAACGTCTTGTAAAGATAGGATTCTGTAAGCATCCGATCGTCGATATGCGGCATGTCTTTGGGAAGGACGCCTTCCGCCACCATAGAATCAATCAGGGCATTGACAGATTCGGTGATGGCTTTCTTATTTAATTTCGCCTTGGTCTCTTCGGATACTTCTTTGTCGATCTCTTTGATGGCGTTTGCCATCTTTTTCTTATCGATGTCGTTCGTTACGGCACGATTGATCCGAAGCAGTGCGCTATCCAGTTCTTTGTAACGCTTCTGGTACGCTTTGACTT
>CALWMW010000208.1 GCA_944382085.1 uncultured Lachnospiraceae bacterium
TCCAGGCCGATCAGCTTGCCCTCATCGTTGCAGACCAGCCCCACCGGGTCAGAGAAGGGATAGGTGGCGGCAATGTCGCCGCCCACCTCCGCTTGCAGCGAGTGAAGGCCGGGGTCGATCTCCTTCAGGTAGATACCCACGCCCTCGGTGGCAACTATGTATTCGTCAAACTCCCGGCCATCCAAATGCCGCCGCTGCTCATGGGACAGGTTCTCGGCTTTGTGGTCGGCCCGGTCAAGAAATTCATAGACTTCCAGCGTGACCTCCACGGCCACAGCTTGTCCATTGTAGTTGATGGTGACTTCCATCTGCCTTTCCTCCGTTCAGATTTTTTGCGGGAAAATCTGAACGGGGCGGCGGGGAACGGCACCGGGGGCAGGGCTCGGGCCATGTTGACCCGATGTTCCGTCCCCACAGGTATGAAAAAGCGCCCGGACAGCAGAAAGCTATTCGAGCGCAAAAAATACGGTATTCAGTTACATTGTGACAATTTTCGCACTGGCTGCCAGACGGGGCCTGTTCAGTGGCTGGGCTTTTTTTGACGGTAGTGCAAACATCGTCTGAATTTGTCGGCGGTCAGTGTGCTTCATGGCGGCTCCCTCCGTAAGCCGCCGTGTCAGTGTGTAGGCGTCACTCCTTTGTCGAGGGCATAAAGAACGGCGGTCTTGATGTACTCAAAACCGCCGTTCCATAGTAGGCGTGAAGAATGTCTGCTGAACGACGGCCTTTTTTCTTTGCCGTCGTCCGGCAGAATATTTCACTCAATATTAAGTTCTGCACTACCTGTAAATTCTTCTCCCCATATTCCGAAATAGCTACTTCCGTTACCGACCTCAAATTTGCCGGTAAAGGTATCATTCGCCTGGAGAATTACAGTCGGGTCATTATTTCCTGATTGTAAGAAAATAATAGCTTCGCCTTCTTCAATCGTTAAAGTACATTCCACCTCAACGGTAGATCCTTTTTCACGCTCTACAGTAGTTCCTCCAAATAAAATTTCTGTTCCTGAAAAGCGAGTATAATCTGCCTGATATGTGCCAGTATAGCTATCTTCTCCTGCTGTACGTTTACCCTGCAAAAAGATTTCATTTGTAAGTGCAGTCTTTCCGCCTGCCTCATTGACTGAATTTATAGCATTTAATATTGTGTCCTTTACCTCGTCATCAGCAAGGTTCGCGGCAGAATCTAAAAGAGCATTTTTCCCATTTATCAGGTTTTCAAGAACAGCGTCTTTTCCATCAGCTAAAGCTTCAAAGACCTTTGAACAACCACATAAATTTAATACGCACGTCAGCGCTAATATGAAATAGATCTTTTTCTTCATTTGCTCACCAGCCTCGTTTTCTGACCGTCTTTCTTTTTTTCTTCGTGGCTACAAGTATCTGCGGCTTTCGCCCTTTTTTTGCCAGCAATAATATGGAACATCCGATAATGGCCAATAATATAAAGATTGCAGGCAAAGGATGATAACTCATTCCATTTTCAACACCACACTCAGGGTCCATCAAAATCATACTTGCCTTAATTGGATACCAATTAAGCAACGTACCTTCAAAAGTACCAAAATAGCCGTAAACAAATGCAATCGCAACGCCCCCGAGAAAATTATTGGGAGAGCAGCTCATAATCAATATTATAGGTAAAACAGCAATATAAACGAGAACATTTGCTCCTGTTATCTGTAAAAGTGAGCTGCACACCGAACCCACGCTAATTCCTGGAAATCCGGCTGCCGCACTAACCGTCAAACCAATCAGATTGCTAAAAAAGCTAAAAAAAATCGTAAGAAGCAAAAGGATCATCAATTTTCCTGCAAGCAGTCTGCGATAAGATAAAGGAATCGTCAAAATGTTTTTTATCGTATCGTTGGTATATTCTCTCGTGATAATATAACCGGCAATCAAGGTTATGATAATCGGAAAAAACAACGTGCAGTTGTTAATCAAAACCTGACGCATAAAATATTCAAATGTCCATGTTTTTCCATCATCAGCCGTTGAATAAAAGAGAGACAGAAGTGCTGAGAGGGAAGTCATAATTATACCGGCTTTCACAACCGAGTATCGTTTCAGTTTAATAAACTCCATCTTTACTATTTTTCCCATCCTGTTCACCTCGTCCATTTTTTATAAAATCGAATAATCAGCCACAAAGAAAGAGCAACCGTAATCAGCATGAGGAGCAGCGTATGGAGTGTACTGGGAATAATCGCATATGCCTCCGGCAGAAGATTATCTTTCTGTAAATGCTCCATCATGGAGCCGCTGGTCCAGTTCATCACACAGATTACTGGAAAAGAGTTCAAAAACATAATTTTAGTTTCGCTGATTGTTGTTCCAACAGTGCCCAGTATTCCCCAATTTAAAATCGAGTAAAAGAATGACAGCAGGATGGACAACAGGAATGTACGGTTAAAATAAATAATCAGCAGAACAATCGGAAGAGATGCTGCAACGATGAGAATACCAAATACAATACTCATAATCAGCTTGTAACCCATCCCGTAAACCATTCCCATTTGAAAGACTTTTGCAAAAACAGCAACTGCAAGTGTGCTGATTATGCAAAAAGAAATACCAAAGATGAATAGCAGTGAAATCTTAGCCAAAATGAGTTGCGTATTCGTAACGGGGATCGTTCGTATATTTTTGAAAGTATCACAGTCACGTTCCATAAAAAACAGAACAGCAGCAATAATGCCGATTAAACATGGCAGCAAAAATACCAGGCCATATCCCAACATCATGGTGTAGGCGTAATCAAATCGGGTTTGCAGATAATGTTCTGTCGTATCTGCCGTCGAACCGGCTTTTGTCATATATACCAAAATAACAGGAAAAAACAATGCCAATGACAGAAACGCATAAATTAACTTTTTGCGCTTTAATTTCCAAAATTCACACTTAATCAATTTAAGCAATTCCTTCACCTCCGGTAACCTTTTTGAAATAATCTTCTAATGTTTCTTCACAAAGGTGAGCTTCGCTGACTGCAACTTTATTGGAATCAAAAGCATGAATTATAAAAGCCGCGTCCAGATTGAGATCGTACAGCATAAGGTTATGGTCGTCTTTTATGCTGAAATTTTGTGTATGGAACTGTGTTTCCAGAATGCGCCCCGCCTGCGCAGCGTCTGATATTCTAAAATGAATATATCTTCCATTTCTTTGTTCTAATTCTTCCAAACTTTCTTCTTCCAGCAAAACACCATGATCGATAATTCCAATATCATCAGCCAGCAGTGCAATTTCGGACAAGATATGACTTGAAATCAAAATGGTTTTTCCGCGTTCCGTACAAAGGCTGCGGATAAATTTTCTGACCTCAGCGATACCGATGGGGTCAAGTCCGTTAATTGGTTCGTCCAGAATTAAAAGTTCCGGGTCATGCATGATTGCAAGGGCAATCGCAAGACGCTGTTTCATTCCTAAAGAATATTGGGAAAACAGCTTCTTATCCCGATAAGGCAGCCCTACCAATTCAAGAGAACGGCGAATGGAATCCCTTCCCGGCACGCCTCTAAGCTCTGCAAAAATCCGAAGATTTTCAGTGCCAGTTAAATTGGGATAAAAACCCGGCGATTCAATCAAGCTACCAATACGGGGAAGTATTGTTCTTTCATCCGTCTGGATATTCCTGCCAAAAATATGCACAGTTCCGGAAGTTGGTTCTGTCAGCCCCAACAGCATTTTCATGGTTGTAGTTTTACCGGCTCCATTTCTCCCCAATAAACCATAGATGCGTCCCTTTTTTACATGAATATTCAAGTCCGCAACACTTTTTTGTGTTTCATACTGTTTAGTAAGATTTCGTGTTTCAATAACATAATTATTCATTATACATAGCCTCCTTTTTGCCACTGATTATACTTTACCATGCCAACCTAACTTAAACCTAACCTAAACCTAACCGGCAGCTAAAATTTATCCTCTTACAAAAAGTCCCCTGCGTTTGGCAGGGGAAACTTCAAGCACTCAAGGGGAAATCTATCATGAATATTGTTTTTTTATTAGGAACGCTGCTGACCGATATTGCTCCTCCCATTTTTTCAACCAACTGCTTTGTAATGGAAAGACCCAAACCGCTCCCTTTTCCAGACCTCCCTTTATCACATTTGTACAATCGTTCAAAAACATGCTGTAAATCTTCCTTGCTAATTCCAATACCATTATCACAGATAGAAATTTCAATATGACGTTCCATTTTGTGCATGATAATTTCAATGGAACTGGCATGGCTATGAGATATGACATTTTGTATCAGATTGTTGATAATACGGGTATAAGCATTTTCATCAATCATGATTTCACAGGCAGAAGATGGAAAATCTATATTAAAATCCAATCCGCATTCTTCAAAGACAGGTATCCAGTCTTTCAATATTGTACGGGTAAATTCAGTAACTTCAGTAGGTGTCATTACTATATCAAGATCTCCTGAATTTAATTTGAACCAATCAAACAGTATGTCGATATAATCTTTCAAATCATGGGCTTTTTTCCGGGCTGTTTCTATATAGGTTTCTTTATCAGCCCCAACCACAATTTCTTTATGAACAGCATCCAGATAGCCGATCAGAATGGTAAGCGGTGTTCTTACGTCGTGAGTTAGGCTTGACATTAGCTGTTTGTTGGCTTCATCCAGTTTGTTCATGGAAATAATGCGGCTTTCATAATTATTTACAATCGCATTGATTTTATAGGCTAACGGGGCTGTCAGGTCACTTTGGCTTGCAAGTATTTTAAGGTTTGCATTACCGCCTTCAATT
>CALWMW010000209.1 GCA_944382085.1 uncultured Lachnospiraceae bacterium
AAAGGAAAGCTTTCTCAAAATGTTGAGCATTCCCTTATTTTCTCGTACAATTTAAGGGAATACAGGAGGGCGTAAGGGCATGCGTGCATTCAATTACTCTGCATTACGAGAACAGAAATGGGACTCAGAGATTTTGAGCCTGGTCGCAGTGATTTATAAAGAAGCCGGAAAGCAGGAACTTTATCTGAAACAGCGGCCGGAAGAATTGGAGAAGCTGGTAGAGATTGCAAAGGTGCAGAGCACAGAGGCATCCAATGCTATTGAGGGCATAGTGACCACAAACACCCGTATCAGGAAGCTGGTAGAGGAGAAAACAACGCCGAGGAATCGGGACGAGCAGGAGATCGCTGGGTATCGGGACGTGCTGAGCCTCATCCACGAGAACTTTGATGCAATCCCCATCACCCAGAACTACATTCTACAGCTTCACAAGATCCTTTACAGTCATATGAATAATCCCATGGCGGGTAGGACTAAAAGCGTGCAGAACTATATCAGCGCTACCTATCCCGACGGTCATGTGGAGACATTGTTTACTCCCCTGGCCCCATATGAAACGCCGGAGGCTCTAGATAGGATCTGCGAGGAGTACAATCGGGTCATTGGGAATATGGAAGTGGAGCCGCTTATCGTCATTCCAGTGTTTATCCACGACTTTCTCTGCATTCATCCATTTAATGATGGAAATGGCAGAATGAGCCGTCTGCTGACTACACTGCTGCTCTACCGCAGCGGTTTTTATGTAGGAAAATACATCTCGCTGGAGGCCAAGATCGCAAAAAATAAGGATCTCTATTATGATGTCTTACACCAGGCACAGATCGGATGGCATGAATGTACTGAGGATGTGGTCCCATTTATCAAGTATCTGCTGGGGACCATTCTTTCCGCCTACAAAGATTTTGAAGATCGCTTTTCACTGGTGGAGAACAAACTCCCTGCCATAGAGATGGTGCGAAGGGCCGCTATGGAGAAGATCGGCCGCTTTACGAAGCAGGACATTCGGGAACTTTGTCCTTCGCTCAGTATCAGCTCCATCGAAGGGGCGCTGAGGAAATTAGTGGCATCTGGAGAATTAAAACGAGAGGGCGCCGGAAAGAACATTTGCTATTACAGATTAAAATGATTCCCTTTATGAGGCTTGCTCTGCTATCTTGGAGATAACTTGCTTTGATGCAGACAATATGATAAATGACAGATGTTTTCAACCGTAAAATCAATCGCAAAAAAATACGATTGCTTTTACGGTTGATTTTGCGTACAATATAAGCAATAAGATTGGAAAGGTCGGATAGTGTATGCAAGAGTCAAGAACGATAGAATTCAAAGAAAAGATAACAAACTCTTTTTTAAAGACAGTAAGTGCCTTTTCAAATTATGATGGGGGAGAGATATTTTTTGGTATTGATGACAATGGCAATATCAAAGGCCTTTCTGATGCGAAACAGGCATGCCTGGATATTGAGAACAAAATCAATGATAGTATTACTCCTCAGCCTGATTACATGTTGGAATTGCAGAATAATGACAGAACGATAAAACTGACTGTAAAAAGTGGGCTTCAAAAGCCATATTTATATAGATCTAAGGCCTACAAGCGAAATGATACTGCAACTATAGAGGTTGACGTCCTGGAGTTGTCAAGGCTGATCTTAGAAGGGAAAAATATCAAATTTGAAGAACTGCCCTGTAAAGAACAAGCACTTACCTTTGACATTTTATGTCAAAAATTAAAAGAAAGTATTCAAATTGAAACTTTTAATCAGGACACTTTGAAAACGCTGAATTTATACAGCAATACAACTGGATATAATAATGCAGCGGGGATTTTGGCAGACAAAAATCATTTTCCAGGAATTGATATAGTTAAATTTGGTGAGAATATCAGTGTCATTCATAAGCGGGCAACATTTGATCATATATCTATTTTGGCAGTCTATGAAAAAGCGTCAGAGGTATTCAGGGATTACTATCAATATGAAGAAATAAAAGGTACCGACAGGCAAAGAGTAGAAAAAATACCGGAGGCTGCATTCAGGGAAGCGATTGCAAATGCATTGATTCATAGAGTATGGGATGTAGAGTCACAAATTAAAGTTTCAATGTTCGATGACAGGATAGAGATCGTATCTCCTGGAGGTCTGCCGGCCGGAATAACAGCAGACGAATATTTATCGGGAAAGCTTTCGGTTTTAAGAAATCCAAATATTGCAAACGTATTTTACAGATTGGGGATTGTCGAAATATTTGGCACAGGGATCATACGAATAAAACAACTTTATGAAGATGGATCGAGACAGCCAGAATTTGAAGTGTCAGAAAATGCTATTAAGATCGTACTTCCGGTTTTAGAGAAAAACAGTGATCTAACGGAGGATGAACGAAGGATATATAAGCATTTAAGCAGAACTATGCTGAAGTCGATCAGCGAGATCGTCCCTTATGTTCCCTTTGGCAAATCAAAGACGACACAGTTACTAAAAGAAATGGTAGAAAAAGGTATCGTAAAAATTGAAGGAAGAGGCAGAGGCACTAAGTATGTGATAAAATAAGATTTAAAGAAACAAAATATTTTACCATCTTTTAAAACCTGAAATTTAAAAACACGACCTGGAGATCAACATGGAATATCTGGCTCATATTTCTGAGGAAAGGAAACAGACTTTAAAGGATCATCTTGAAGGCACGGCTAAGCGTGCCGAGAGCTTTGCGGCCAAGTTTGGCTGTGGAGATTGGGGATACTGCTGTGGCATGCTGCACGATGTTGGCAAGTATTCCGACGCATTCCAGAAATACCTGTCAGGTTTGGATGGAGGCCGTGTAGATCATTCTACTGCCGGGGCAAAATTATGTGAGGAAAAGGGCGGCGTATACAAGTTTTTGGAATTTTGCATAGCTGGACATCATGCCGGACTGGCAGACCAGGGCGGAAGCTCAAGCTCGTCTTCTGAAGCATCATTGAGCGGACGCTTGTTAAAAAATATTGAAGACTTTAGTTCCTATAAAGATGAGATAGATATACCCAAGCTTACCTCTCAGCCCTTTGATCCCAGGAAGGTCCGCGACCCGGCTTTTTCTCTAAGCGTATTTATTCGGATGCTGTTTTCGTGCCTTGTGGATGCGGACTATCTTGATACCGAATATTTTATGAGGGATGGAGATGTTGACAGGAATTCGGGAGAAAGTATCACGACACTTTATGACAGACTTTTTGCACATATATCAGGATGGCTGGAGAATCATGATACAGACACCATTGATGGCAGAAGATCCGAAATACTGAGAAACTGTCTCGATCATGGTCCTGACAGGAAAGGCCTTTTCAGATTGACGGTCCCTACGGGTGGAGGAAAGACTCTTTCCTCTTTGGCCTTTGCATTGCGCCATGCTCTGGAACATGATCTAAGCAGAGTCATTTATGTGATTCCCTATACAAGCATAATTGAACAAAATGCCAGGATATTCAAGAGTATCCTTGGAGAAGAAAACGTGCTTGAAGATCATTACAATGCAGATTACAAAACTTCTGAAGAATTAAGTCCGATGTATCTTGCTTCTGAAAACTGGGACAAGCCTGTAGTTGTGACTACCAATGTCCAGTTTTTTGAATCGCTCTTTTCCGACAGATCCTCGAAATGCAGAAAACTACATAATATAGCTGACAGCGTGATAATATTTGATGAAGCCCAGATGCTTCCAAACGATTATCTCAAGCCATGCATAGCCATGATGGAGGAACTGATCGTTGATTATGGCGTAAGTTTGGTCTTGTGTACGGCGACTCAGCCT